>JAKMGK010000073.1 GCA_022424955.1 Flavobacteriaceae bacterium | reverse complement strand
GCGCTGGTCATAAATGCCGTGGCGGTAAGACTTTTTTTGACATTGAGAAAGAGGCGCTCTACCCCTAGTTCAAAGGTTTTTTGTTCTTGCTTTTCTGCATTAAACCCCTTGATGACACGAATCCCATTAAGGGTTTCTGTTAAGCGGCCGGTAACTTCAGCATTGATTTTTCCGCGATCGCGGAAAATAGGTCTTATATGACCAAAGGCTTTTAAGGCAATCACAGCAAATATTCCCACAGGAAGGAGGACAAATAACGTCATCCACCCATTGATGTTGATTAGTATTATTAACGAAATTATAGCAGTGATAGACCCACCGAAAAGTTGAACTAATCCAGTCCCAACTAAGTTTCGTACTCCTTCGACATCGGTCATTACTCGCGACACAAGGGCACCTGCTTTTTGATTGTCGAAAAAGCTAACAGGCAGTTTTAACAGTTTTTTTTGCACATTTGCTCTAAGTACAGAAATAAGATGTTGTGCCTCTACGCTCAAAAGACGTGTTAAAGAAAAAGAACTAATTGACTGTAATAAGAGCGAAACCCCTACAGCAATTAATAAATAGGTCAAGGCATCAATGTCTTTAGAAGGAATTACTTCGTCGATGAGTGCTTTACTTGCATAAGGCAGCACTAAGCCCGAAAGACTTCTTATGATGATCAAGAATAAACCAATGGAAACAATTTTACGACGGGGCCAAATGTATTCCTTAAACGCCCACTGAAACGATACTTTTTGTTTTGCTTTCATTGCTGCATAGATACAACAATCCCTTTGAATACAAAAAATGTCGATTTTCATGTAATAATCAGAAATGTCGAACTTTACTTCCCATCACAAAATGCCTTAAGGAATCATAACCATCCCATTGGTGCATATTAGGAGGACGCTTCTTCATTGGGTTTTGGCACATTCAAAACAACAATACAAAACAGTGTTGAAATGAATAGTAATTATGTAAAAAGCTTATGTGAAAAATTAAAGATTATTAACTACATTTACTTCGCTTAATTATTAAGAAAAATGGCACTCAACCTAAATAAAATTCTCTTTTCCTCTTTATTGACGGTTATATTGATGTTACCTTATTTAGGTTCCTTTTCTCACCTCTTTGAAGAGCATGATCACAGTACTTGTGAAATTTCTGAAATTCACCTTCATGCACTTGATTTGGATTGTAACATAATAGACTATCAATTTGCCCCTAGTTTAGAAATTTCATCTGTAGCCGATTTAATGGTTGTTAATTCCTCTAAGCAAAAGAAATTTTCTTTTTTCGATGAGGGAGATTTTTATTCTGTAGATTTAAATTATACACTTCGAGGTCCACCTAGGATACAACTTTTTTAGAGTTTACTATGACCTAAAAGGGTCAATTCCAAATCTATCCACTTAAAAATTAATATCATGTTAAAAAATACATTCTTAAAACCAATTATTCCCCTATTTCTATTTATTTTAATATCTGCCTGCTCTAAAGATGAGGATCCCGAACCAGCTAATGAGGAGGAGGTTATTACCTTGGTTACTTTAGAGGTAACTAAAGTTGGATCATCTGAAACAATCACATATAATTTCGAAGTTGAGGGTCATGCCCATGACGATGAGGATGAGGATGATGATGACGATCATGATGGCCATGAAGGAGAGCATATCGAGATTGAATTAGAACCTAATTCTAGTTATAACGTCTCTATGTTGATCTATAATGACACAGATCCAAATAATGTTGAAAATATTACATTGGAGGTAATTGAGGAGGCCGATGAGCATCAAATATTTTACGCAATAACCGATGAGCTAAGTGGTTTTTCTATTGCATCTGGTTCGAACGATAATAGCGATAGTGATGGGAATCCATTATTCCTTAAAACGACCTGGACGACAACAGGTGAAACCTCTGGAGATGTAGTTAGTTATCTCATTCATGAACCGACTTCAAAAACAGGATCTACAAGAAATGATTTTGGTGGAGCAACTGATTTTGAAATTGAGTTTGAGGTACATGTTGAAGAATGAGTTTTTTAAAGTTTTTTTTAAACTATTAATAACTAATTCCAATAATTTTAACATTAAGAGTTTTAATAAAAATAAAATTGCGGCCATCATATGCTTGTTGGCCGTAATTTTTTGTTATTCCCAAAAGTGTGATCTGGAATTTGAGGGGCAAATTTTAGACTTACATGATAACTCTCCAATTGGTCAAGCAACAATAAAAGTTGTTAATAGTGATCAAACAGTATTCTCCGATGATGAAGGTTTTTTCAGACTTAAAAACCTATGTCCAGAAAATATTCTCTTAAAAATTTCGCATCTAAATTGTAAGGATTTATTTCAGGAGGTAAATTTAAAAAAGTCAGTCTTTAGAAAATTTTACACTGAGCACCACATTGAATCTTTAAATGAAGTAATTGTGGAGGGAAGTAGAATTAGAGAACTCTCCTCCTCTGCAAAGACCTATTTACTTTCTGATTTACAAAAGGACAAATACAGTGGAAGGGGTTTAGCGAAAGCTTTGGAGCAAATTAGTGGTGTAAATATTTTGACTACTGGAAATGGAATAGCTAAACCAATGATTCATGGAATGTTTGGGAGTCGAGTAGGAATAATTTATGATGGTATTCAGATTGAAAATCAACAATGGGGACAAGATCATGCTCCTAATATAGATCAAAATGCCTTTGATGAAATTCGATTGGTTAAAGGAGCAGGAGTTTTAAAATATTCTGGAGATACACCCGGGGGTATAATTGTTCTAGAAAAAAAGCTTCCATTAATTAATGACTCTTTGTACGGAAAATCAATTTTAAATGGATATTCAAATGGACGCGGGATGAATTTTATTAGTTCTTGGACAAAATCTTTCAGTAATGGAAATTATTTTAAAGTTCAAGGAACAATTAAAAGAAGTGGTGATTTTTCATCACCAAATTATATACTTTCTAATACGGGTACCAATGAAAAAAATATTTCATTTACGGTAGGGAAAAACAAAATTCTTAGCCAATGGAAAACAGATTTCAGTTATTTCAGTCAAGAAATCGGTATTCTAAGAAGTTCACATGTAGGAAATGTTAATGATTTAGTTTTTGCAATTGAGTCAAACAACCCCACAGTCATAAACCCATTTGATTATAAAGTAAATTCACCAAAACAAATAAATAAACATCATACTGCTAGTATCCAATATTCTAAAAGGAATAGCTCAAATGGTAAATTAAATACTGAATTTAGTTGGCAAAGAAATAATAGGAAGGAGTATGATGTGAGAAGGGGGGATTTAAAATATAAGCCTGCAATTGATCTTACATTGAACACCTACGATTTAATATCTAACTATACGTGGGAGAAATCTAATTGGTCATTAGACTCAGGAGTTTTTTTCCAAATACAGGATAACCAATCAGACCCAGAGACAGGAACAAGAAGATTAATTCCTGATTACCTTAAAACAGAATTAGGATCATATTTTACTGTTAGTTTAATTCCATCGAATAGCCTTGGTCTAGCATTTGGATTTCGTTTTGGCCACCAAAACAACCACATCAAGAAATACTACAAAAATAAACGTTGGGAAGAAGAAAATTATGACGAAATGTTGGCCCCGTTTGTGATAAATGAAGTGTTAAATCAAAAGTTAATAGAGCAAAGGTTGATTTTTAATAATTTGTCTATTAACACAGGGGTAAAACTTTCTTTATTGGAGGAGTATAAACTAAGCTTAAATTTATTTCATACCGAGCGTGCTCCAGATATTGCTGAGATGTTTAGTGATGGACTTCATCATTCATTAGCAACTATTGAGTATGGAAATCCTTTCTTAAAAAGTGAAACTATACAAAAATTAGTTTTAGATTTTGAAAAAGACATTGGGAATTTTAAATTCAATTTTAGTCCTCATTATAGTATTGGTCATAATTATATCATTATTGAGCCTACTGGGATTGAGTACACCATAAGAGGTGCTTTTCCAGTTTGGGAATATAGAGACGTAAGCTCTGTAATTAGAGGGTTCGATTTTGACTTTAATCTTAAGCTAAACAAAAATTTCACAGTTAGAAGTACTTCTTCTTGGATACAAGGATATGAAAGAAAAAGTAAGACGCCTTTAATTAATATACCCCCTTTTACATCAACTAATTATATTCAATTTTCAACACCTAAATTCAAATCATTTTCAATGGCTGTTTCTAATAGAATTACTTTAAGTCAAAATCAATTTCCAAATCACAATTTTGAAACTTCCTTTATTGAATATGGAAAAAGAGTTGACAGGATTGTTGACATTAGTACTCCACCAAAGGGCTATCATCTTCTTGGCATGGAGCTACATTGGGGGGCTTATCCATTTTTCTCAGATAAAATTAGTATATCTATTATCTTTGAAAATCTATTGGATACATCTTATAGAAATTATCTCAATCGATTACGTTTTTACGCAGATGAACTCGGAAGAAATATAATGTTACAAATCAAGATAAATCATTGATAACATGTAAGTTAATCATATTTTTTTTCATTTCTTTTAGACATCAGTTCAGCGCCTAAAGCTTACCATCTAATTTATCTTTCACTAGAAATTAAAGTGTTTGATAAAGTTAATATTAGCCTTACTACTGATAATATTTTTAATGTTGATTATCGCAATTATTTAAATCGATTACGCTATTTTGCAGGGGAGATAGGGCGTAATATCTGTATTGAATTGTCTTATCTATTTTAAGAAATGAATATTTATATACTATTAGCGTTAGGTGTTGTTACTGGAGGAATCGGTGCTTTTATATCAGAGAAAAAAGGCCGTCGCCATATAGAGGGGTTTTTACTAGGTTTTTTCTTTGGATTGATAGGAATCTTGATTGCGTTGATACTTCCAAAACAGCAGGCCAAAGATTAAGTTTTTTTTCTTAGCCAAGACGAAGTTACAAAGGCAAGGGCAAACCCACTCAACACTGTGATTAATCCTAAAAGCGAAAAACCGCGTAGTAAAAGCGTATTAAAATTATCGCGCCCTTGATAGTCCATGGTATGGGTCATCCATAAAAAATCAAACCATCGCCATTGGGTATGCCTTATGCGTTGAAATTCTCCATTAACCGCATCGACATAAGCGACAGGATTTCCTTCCCCCGAAAGGGGAATTTTAAAAGCAGGAAGGGGTCTCCCGCGGTATTCATCGTGTGGTCCTACTGCTGTGATACGTTCGGCACTAAGGGGTTGATAGGCCGGAAGAATGTGTTCTTGAACAACCGCAATGGCTTGATCTGTTGAAATTTCTGGGAGAATCACACCACTATTTGGATCAACTAAAACAGAATCATTCACCCAGAAAAACCTTTCTTCTCCAATTGACTTTACTTTTATGCTATGTAGTCGAAAGGGTAATTGTTGTAAGAGTGTGTCTTTTATAAGCGGTAAAAAAACGGTTGCGTTATCAACGGTTTTCTTGTAATGATTTCCGTGAATTTTATCAATATCGGTCCAACTAAAGTACAAGCCAGAAATGGTCCAAAATAAAAACTGTATCCCAATAAAGATTCCTAAAAATCGATGGGTTTTTCTAAATTTATTGATCGTGGAATAGCTCATTTTTTAAATGCTAATCGAGTTTGGGTAAAGAGAACATAAAGCATAATCCCCACAGGCCCTAACATAAAAGTACACAACAACGGAACAACAATTAATAAATGAGGTACAGCTTTCTTTTGCGCATCGCGCAGCATCCAGCACCCCACCCAGTAATCAAAGGCTAAATAGTGCATCCAACCTGCTGCTGCTGCCTCTGGGGTAGCGTTTCTATACAGTTCTAAGATTCCAGCTAAACTGGAAAAATCTGCTTCGGCTAGGCCACCGTCACTAAGTAGAAAAAAGAGGTAAAAAAAGCTTAAGATAAAAGGCGCATAAGGGAAGGCTAGCATTTGCTTTGTAAAAGACCATTTTGGGGCGAGCAATAATGGAAGCCATGCAAGAAGAATGGCCGTATTTGCAATCGTAAAGAGTAGCTCTGTTGTGGTCATGTTTTATTTTTTTAAGCCTAGTTCTCTTAGACGTTCCTCTAAAAATTCTCCAGCGGTAGAATCTTCATATCCCTTTGGGTGAGTTTCGCTAACACAGTCTTCAAGACAATTCAAGGACATGTCTCCACTGGGGTGCATAAAGAAAGGGACAGAATAGCGAGAGGTTCCCCACAATTCTTTTGGTGGGTTGACCACTTGATGTTGGGTGGACTTTAATTTATTATTGGTCAATCGAGCCATCATATCGCCCATATTGATAATCAACTCTCCTTCTTCTGCAATAGCATCGATCCATTCGCCTTCTTTGGTTAAGACTTGGAGTCCTTTACCTTGAGCGCCCATCAAGAGGGTAATCAAGTTGATGTCTCCGTGTGCTGCTGCGCGAACAGCATTCTTTGGTTCGGTTTTAATCGGGGGATAGTGAATCGCGCGCAAGATAGAATTACCATAAGCGACATATTCATCAAAATAATCTTCAGCTAAATTTAGGTGTAGTGCAATAGCCTGTAAGACCGCCTGCCCAGTTTTTTCAAGGGTTTGAAAAATCTCTTCCCCAATGGTATTAAAAATAGGGAGTTCATCTACCATAACATTGTTAGGATAAACGGGACCGTTTTCTTTTTTTCGGTATTGACCAAAATGCCAGAATTCCTTTAAATCTCCTTCTGTCCTTCCTTTAGCACTTTCTTTCCCAAAAGAAGTATAACCACGCTGACCTGCTAAACCAGGAATTTCATAAGCGTGTTTTTGCGCCTCGCTTAAATCAAAAAAAGCCTTGATTTCCTTGTAGAGAAGATCGGTTTTATCCTTGCTTAAATAATGCCCTTTAAGGATAACGAAACCAATGTTTTCAAAAGCTTGTCCTAGAGACGCAACAAAGGCATTCTTTCTTGCGGGTTCATGAGATAAGAAATCGTTTAAATCGACGCGAGGAATGTTTTTCATTAGAATAGTATTAAAGTAAAAGTACGAGAAAAAGCAAAAAAAAGCAGACCCATCGGTCTGCTTTTATCTAATTAGATAAGGAGTAGGATTAAAATGCCCCGTTAAAAGGCACCTTTTGTCCGTTACCCCCTAAATGTTGTTCATAAGACATAAGACACCTCCTTTCTACATTAGATTAAACATCACTGTTGTCACAGTGCGAAATACTCAACACAAATTTAGCAGAAAAAATCTAGCATAAAACAGCTAGTCCACAATTTTTTTAAGAGTTAGTCCTTGAACTAAAATGGTAAATAACACTACAGCATAGGTCAAGATAAGAATCAACCCTTTTGCGTCGCCCATAGTATCTGGAAGGTTCAAGGCAAGCGCAATACTAAGACCACCTCTTAGTCCACCCCAGGTAATGATTAAAGCAGTCTTAGGCTCAAACTTTTTCTTGAGCGAAAGTATCCCTATAGGAACACTTACTCCAATCCAACGAGACCCCACTACTAAGGCAATAACCAGTACAATAATAAAAATATAATTGAGTTTGAAATCTCCAAATAGCGGAATGATTTCTAGCCCTATTAAGATAAAAAGCACCGCATTTAAGGTTTCGTCTAAGAGATGCCAAAATTTATAGACATAGTCTCCCATGGCTTTTTGCACCCCATCTTCTTCTTTATCTGTATCGATGTTTTGATTGAGAAATAATCCCATTACAACTACGCCAAGAACGGCAGAAAAATGAAAATAGTGGGAAATAATAGGAAGTAAAAGCACAAGAGAAAGTGTCACAAGGACTTCTAATTCTAGGTGTTCATTCTCGATGTACTTGAGTAGTTGTAACCCTAAATATCCCATTACAGCGCCCAGGGCTACCCCTCCAATTACTTCTGTCGCAAATAAGGCGCCAACACTTGCCGCCGTAATATTTTCTGCTCCTTCAATCTTAATGCTTAGAAGCGTAAGGAAAACCACCACTCCAATTCCGTCATTGAATAAAGACTCTCCCGCTATCCGGGTTTCAGTAATCGAGGAGAGGTTCATTTTTTTGACCATAGCTAAGACGGCAATAGGATCTGTAGGCGCAATTAATGCACCAAAGAGCAAGCAGTCCACATAAGTCAAACCCATCTCTGATAAACCAAAAAACGATTGTTGTGTCAACCAGTGCACGCCAGTTCCCACAGTAAAGGTGGAGAAAATCACTCCAAAAGAGGCGAGAAATAAAATGGTCAATCGATCTTTGAGTAATTCGTGAACATTGACACTAATTGCTCCTGCAAAAAGTAAAAAAGGAAGCATAACATTGACCAGCAAATCGCTAAAATCAAACTCTTTTGTCAGGCTTGTAGCTGCTTCTAAAAAAGAAGGGAAAACTAAGCCAATCCCTAAAACAGCTAAAGAAAGCGCAATGGCTAAAATCATTAGCCCAATGGTCATGGGGAGTTTTAACAAACGTAAATTAATCAAAGAAAAAGCCGATGCAAGGATCAGCAAAAGTGTGGTCAATTCAAGAACTTCCATTATATATAGTTTGACAACAAGATAGGAAATAATCCTTTATTGCAGTTGTTGCATTTTTGTAATGTACTTGCCCACCACATCAAATTCAAGATTCACCTGTGTTCCTTTTTTAAAGGTATGAAAGTTTGTGTGTTCATAGGTGTAAGGAATAATCGCAACAGAAAAGCTATTGATGCCAGAATTAACCACCGTTAAACTGGTTCCATTAATGGTAATAGACCCTTTTTCAATGGTGATATTTTTTAAGCCGGGGTCATATTCAAAATCAAAAACCCAGCTTCCCCCTTCTTCTTTGACAGAAGTACATTGCCCTATTTGATCTACATGTCCTTGAACGATATGTCCATCTAGGCGAGCCCCTAATTGCATGGCGCGTTCTAGGTTAACCTTGTCTCCTACCTTCCATTCAGAAAGATTGGTCTTGTCAATGGTCTCTTTAATCGCCGTGACGGTATAACGATTTCCATCAATTTTAACCACAGTTAAACACACTCCGTTATGCGCTACACTTTGATCTATTTTGAGTTCTGGGGTGATATTACTCTCTAAGCTAACGTGAACATTTTCTCTTTCTTTTTCAATTTGAGTAATGGTGCCAAAATCTTCTATAATTCCTGTAAACATAAGCTCGGTGATATTGTTTAACTTTGTTGTCAAAAGTAGCAAATAATCAAGCAATGGACGCTAGAGATCGTAAAATAAAAGTGGGGATTTCAATTGGAGACCCTAATGGGGTGGGGATAGAAATTATCCTTAAAATCTTTCAAGACAAACGCATGTTTGATTTCTTTACGCCTATTGTTTTTGCAAGTACTAAGCTTTTAAGCGCCCAGCGAAAACATTTCAATTTACAAAGCGCTTTGGCGCCCTATGACCTCAATAAAAAGCCCAGTAATAATCAAATCAATGTCGTTGAGGTTTTGAAGGGGGCTTTTGAAACCAACTTCGGTCAAGCCACTAAAGAAGCGGGAGCTGTAGCGATAGCCTCTCTCAAAGCGGCGACAAAAGCATTAAAAGCTGGAGAGTTTGATGTTTTGGTCACTGCACCCATCAACAAACACAATATTCAGAGTGAAAATTTTGATTTCCCAGGACACACAGACTTTTTAGCAAAAGAACTAGAGGGAGATAGCTTGATGTTTATGGTAAGTGATAGTTTAAGGGTGGGTCTTTTAACCGATCATATCCCCGTTAGCGAAGTTGCCACCGCTATACAGCCAGAACTTATCAAAGCAAAGGTGGCTAAAATGAAAACGTCTCTCATCGAAGACTTTGGGATCGCAAAACCAAAGATTGCGGTCCTAGGGATTAATCCCCACACGGGAGATAATGGCGTAATTGGTGAAGAAGACGACACCATTTTACGTCCTGTAATGAAAGAAATTTTTACGCAAGGCACCCTTATTTTTGGCCCCTATGCAGCAGATAGCTTCTTCGGCACTAATTTACCAAATCAATTTGATGCTGTCTTAGCGACTTATCACGATCAAGGTTTAATCCCCTTTAAAACATTAACCTTTGGCAATGGGGTAAACTACACTGCAGGCTTAAACAAAGTGCGCACTTCGCCAGATCACGGGACAGCATATGATCTTGCGGGGAAAGGCGAAGCAAAGACACAATCTTTTGAAGAAGCCCTTTTCTGTGCCCGCCAAATATTTTTCAATCGAAGCGCCCACAGAGAATACACTCCTGCTTAAATCAATAATTCTTTGGTTAAAAGAAGGTTGGAATAATTTTTTTTGTAAATTTGCCCCCTCAATGGCAAGCCTATGGAAACGCTACCCGAATATGCCCTCCCATTTGTAGGGCTTAAAGACGGCAAACATACCTTTGTATTTGACATTGACACAACGTTCTTTAACGCATTTGAATTTAATGAATTTGACCAGCCTGCTGTCAAAGTAAAACTACTTTTCGACAAAAAGCCCGGTCTAATGAATCTAAGCTTTACTGCCCAAGGAAGCCTAGGGCTAACCTGTGATGTTTCGAATGAAATATTTCCTTATCAGATTAACACTGGCCTAGACTGGATCGTAAAATTTGGAGATGAATATGACGATGATAATGATGAATTTTTAATTCTTCCTCACGGAAGTTATCAGGTTAATGTTGCCCAGCCCATTTATGAAATGATTGTCTTGGCAGTTCCCGTTAAAAAAGTTCATCCCGGAGTAGTAGACGGAACCTTAGATTCAGCATTATTAAAAAAACTAGAAGAATTACAACCCAAAGAAGAAAAGTTAGACAATAACGATCCTCGATGGGATAAATTAAAAGATTTACTATAAACTAAAACAGGACGAAAATGGCACATCCTAAAAGAAAAATATCGAAAACAAGAAGAGACAAAAGAAGAACGCACTACAAAGCGGCACCGTCTCAAATTGCTGTAGACAAAACAACAGGGGAAGCTCACCTCTACCACCGTGCTCACTGGCATGAAGGAAAATTATACTACAAAGGGAAAGTATTAATTGACAGTGCTGAAGAAGCAACTGCATAATTCTTCCTTATTTCATCAAGCTTGATGCTCTCCTTTTAGGAGGGCATTTTTCATATAAAAGATTTTGTTTCGATTAAAAAACATTTATCTTCACTATGCAAATCGTTCAAGGAAAAGATAAAGCTTATAATGAAGCGGGATAGCTCTCTAGTAACAAAAGCCGCCATAACAGCTGTTGGAAGTTACGTGCCAGAAGAAGTATTGACAAACCATGATCTTGAACAGATGGTGGATACAAACGATGAATGGATTCGTTCACTAACGGGAATTTCAGAACGACGTATCGCAAAAACCCCCGAACATTCTACCGCTTTTATGGCCATAAAAGCAGCCCAAGACCTTTGTCAAAAAAACAATATCAACCCTGCATCAATAGACGTCGTTCTTGTAGCGACCATAACCCCAGATTATCAAGTCTCGTCAACCGCGCCATACGTGGCTACAGAAATTGGAGCGACACATGCCTTTGCCTTTGATATTTCTGCAGCTTGCTCTGGGTTTTTATACGGCATGTCAACCGCGGCCTCTTTTATCAATTCAAATCAATACAAAAGAGTTTTATTAATTGGTGCAGACAAGATGTCTTCTATTGTTGACTACACTGATCGCACGACTTGTATCATCTTTGGGGATGGTGCTGGAGCGGTACTTTTTGAACCTTCAACAAACGATTATGGCTTTGAAAATGCGATTCATGGAAACGATGGTGTAGGGAGAGATTATTTAAATATTCACGACGGAGGTTCTCTTCACCCTATCAATGAGCACAGCTTTAGTGCAGGAAAGCATTATGTTAGACAAGAAGGAAGAACGGTCTTTAAATACGCTGTAAAACACATGTCAGAAACTAGTAATCAGCTTATTGCTAAAAACAAACTTTCTCCAGAGAAAATCGATTATGTCATAGCCCATCAAGCTAATAAACGCATTATAGACGCCACAACACATCACCTAGCTGTCGCAAAAGAAAAAGTATTAACGAACATTCACAAATACGGCAATACCACTGCCGCAACCCTTCCACTTTTACTGGCTGATTTTGAATCGAGCTTTAAAAAGGGGGACAAACTTTTGTTTACAGCCTTTGGAGGTGGATTTACCTGGGGAGCGGCCTATTTAACATGGAATTACGACTACAAAAACTAAAATCATAGAACCAATGGATATCAAAGAAATTCAAAACTTAATTAAGTTCGTTGCCAAATCAGGCGCTTCAGAAGTAAGCCTTGAAATGGATGATGTAAAGATTACTATTAAAACTGGAGACGGAAAATCAGCAGGAGAGAACACAACTATCGTTCAGCAAATGCCCCCAGTTGTTGCCCAGCATCAATTGCAAGCACCACCACCAGTGGCTGCTCCAGGCCCTGTTGCTGAAACTCCTGCTACAGAAAAACCTGCCGCAGAAAACGACAACTATATTACAGTCAAATCTCCTATTATAGGAACCTTCTATCGTAAACCTTCACCAGACAAACCTATGTTTGCTGAAGTGGGACAACAAATTAACGAAGGAGATGTTTTATGCGTGATCGAAGCCATGAAACTTTTTAATGAAATTGAATCTGAAGTAAGTGGTAAGATTGTAAAAGTATTGGTGGACGATTCTTCTCCTGTAGAATTTGACCAGCCACTATTTTTAATCGACCCATCATAAACGGTAACGAACACTTTTTTTATGTTTAAAAAAATATTAATTGCCAATCGAGGTGAAATTGCTATGCGAATCATTCGCACCTGTAAAGAAATGGGCATTAAGTCTGTAGCGGTGTATTCTACAGCAGATGCCGAAAGTTTACACGTAAAGTTTGCAGATGAAGCAGTCTGTATAGGGCCACCATCAAGTGCAGAGTCTTATCTTAAAATGGCGAATATTATTGCTGCCGCAGAAATCACTAATGCCGATGCCATCCATCCAGGATACGGCTTCTTGTCTGAAAACGCTAAGTTCTCTAAGATGTGTGCAGAACACGACATCAAATTTATTGGGGCCTCTAGCGAAATGATTAATAAAATGGGAGACAAAGCTTCGGCCAAAGCCACCATGAAAGCTGCAGAAGTTCCTACCATTCCAGGTTCAGAGGGGATTCTTAAAGATTTTGAAGAAACCCAAAAACTTGCAGAAGAAGCGGGTTATCCAGTCATGCTAAAAGCTACTGCCGGGGGGGGTGGTAAAGGAATGCGTGCTGTATGGAAGGAAGAAGAGCTTGAAAAAGCCTGGGAAAGTGCACGTCAAGAAGCCGCGGCCTCTTTTGGAAACGACGGCATGTATCTAGAAAAATTGATCGAAGAGCCACGCCATATCGAAATTCAAGTCGTAGGAGACAGCTTTGGAAAAGCCTGTCATTTGTCAGAACGTGATTGCTCTGTACAACGCCGTCACCAAAAATTGACCGAAGAAACGCCCTCTCCTTTTATGACAGACGACCTGCGTGAACGCATGGGAGAAGCTGCGGTAAAAGCAGCAGAGTTTATTCAATATGAAGGCGCTGGAACAGTAGAATTTTTAGTGGATAAACATCGTAACTTCTACTTTATGGAGATGAATACTCGTATACAAGTTGAACATCCCATTACAGAGCAAGTTATTGACTTTGACTTGATTCGTGAGCAAATTACCGTTGCGGCAGGAATTCCTGTTTCTGGGAAAAATTATCTGCCAAAATTGCACTCTATCGAATGTCGTATCAATGCCGAAGACCCCTATAACGATTTTCGTCCATCTCCAGGAAAAATAACCAACCTACATATTCCCGGCGGACATGGCGTAAGATTGGACACCCATGTGTATTCTGGTTATATAATCCCGCCTTATTATGACTCGATGATTGCGAAGTTGATTACTACCGCGCAAACACGAGAAGAGGCCATCAATAAAATGAAGCGGGCCTTAGATGAATTTATCATTGAAGGAGTCAAAACGACCATTCCGTTCCATCGTCAACTGATGGAAGAACCCGACTATGTCAAAGGGGACTATACTACAAAATTCATGGAGAGTTTCGAAATGAAAGACTAAAACAAAAAAGACCGCTTGATAGCGGTCTTTTTTTATCCCTTAATCTTTGTGTAGGTTTTTTCTGGCAATACTCTATAACCCATGTTATAGAGTGTAAAACCATAAATATCTGCAGCTTGCCTAATTCTTTTATTTACTGGCGTTCCAGCACCGTGTCCAGCGTTAGTCTCAATGCGGATTAATATTGGGTTTTCACCTTGATGTTTATCTTGTAGTTCAGCGGCAAATTTAAAGGAATGCGCAGGAACCACACGATCATCGTGATCTCCTGTAGTAATTAAGGTAGCAGGATAAGCAACTCCCTCTTTGACATTGTGAACTGGAGAGTAACTTTTCAAATAGGAAAACATCTCTTCAGAATCTTCTGCAGTACCATAGTCATAGGCCCATCCAGCACCAGCAGTGAAAGTATGATAGCGCAACATGTCAAGGACACCAACCGCTGGGAGTGCAACTTTCATTAAATCTGGTCGTTGTGTCATCGTAGCTCCCACTAATAGTCCCCCATTAGAACCACCCCGGATAGCCAAAAAGTCTGAGGAAGTATATTTTTGCTCTATTAGATATTCTGCAGCTGCGATAAAATCATCAAAAACATTTTGCTTTTGTAGTTTAGTTCCTGCCTTGTGCCATTCTTTACCATATTCTCCTCCTCCACGTAAATTAGGGACAGCATAAACTCCACCTTGCTCCATCCAAACTGCATTTTGTATCCTAAAAGAGGGGGTAATACTTACATTAAACCCACCATATCCATACAGTATAGTTGGATTTTTCCCATTGAGTTTTAAACCTTTTTTATGGGTAATGATCATAGGGATTTTTGTGCCGTCTTTTGAGGGATAAAAAACCTGTGTCGAAACATAGTCCTCTGCTGAAAAATCAATGGGTGGTTCCCAAAATAATTCGCTTTCTTGAGTCTTGGGAGAAAAACGGTAGATTACACTAGGAGAAGCATAATTGGTGAAGTTAAAGTAAATATTTTTGGCTTCTTTTTTCCCAGAAAACCCTCTAACGCTTCCAATGCCTGGGAGTGTAATTTTTCCTAGGTTCTTTCCATCAAAGTTATATTGGTATACTTGTGAAATGACATCTATCATGTATTCTGCAAAGAAATACCCACCCCCTGCGGTTACACTTAAAACTTCTTCTTTATGAGGGATAACATCCTCCCAATTATCGACAGAGGGGTTAGTTGCATTAACGCGAACAAGACGTTGATTAGGGGCATTATAATTTGTGACTATATAAAGTTCTTCACCACAACTTTCTAGTAAGTAGTGATCATTTTCATAATGATTGACCATCACTTTTAAAGAAGAGTCTTTTTTGGTCAAATCTTTAAGAAAAAGTTGGTTCCCCGAGGTTGAAATAGCAGCAGAAATTAATAGATAACGACCGTCATCAGTTACTTGTGCTCCCACATAGCGGTTTTTTTGTTCTTCTGTTCCTCCAAAGATGAGTTCGTCATTTTTTTGAGTACCGCCTAAAGGGTGATAAAATAGTTTGTGTTGGTCTGTTTTTTGGGAGAGTTCACTCCCTTTGGGTTTATCATAGCTAGAATAAAAAAAGCCGTCGTTTTTTAGCCATTCAATTCCGCTAAACTTGATGTTCTGGAGAGTGTCCTCAATGATTTTATTTGTTTCTGTATCGATAACGATTACTTTTCTCCAGTCGCTACCTCCTTCAGAGATGGAATAAGCGGCTTTTGATCCATCCTCTGAAAAACTCAATCCAGCTAAAGAGGTTGTGCCGTCTTCGGCAAAAGAATTTGGATCTAAAAAAACTTTTGCGTTTTCTATATTTTCTTTATAACGATAGAGAATAAACTGATTTTGTAAGCCAGTGTTTTTATAAAAATAGGTGTAGCTCCCTTCTTTAAATGGCGCACCAATTTTTTCATAGTTCCATAGTTTTTCAAGTCGTTCTTCTAAAGCATTTCTAAAGGGGATTTTTTCTAATTCTGCAAAAGTGACATCATTTTGAGCGCTAACCCAATCGGCAGTTTCTTCGCTTAAATCATCTTCTAGCCAGCGGTAATTATCTACAACTTCAGAATCGAAATAGGATTCAACAACAGGCTGTTTTTTTGTTTCTGGGTATTTTAGTTTTGACTCTTGCTCACAGGAGAAAAGCAATATCGGTAAAAGAAAAACAAATAATTTTTTCATAACGAACGGTTTATAACCTATAAATTACAAAAATATTATTTGTTGATCAAATCCTTTTCAAGGAGATACTCTGCAATTTGAACAGTATTAGTAGCTGCTCCTTTGCGAAGATTGTCTGAAACAATCCAAAGGTTAAAGGTGTTGTCTTGCGAAAAGTCTTGTCGAATACGCCCTACAAACACATCGTCTTTCCCTTCGGCATAAATTGGCATAGGGTAGGTGTTTGTTTCGGGGTTGTCTTGTACTACCACTCCTGGACTTTGATGTAATAGCTGACGAATTTCTTCTACAGTAGAAGGCCCTTTTAATTCTACATTAACAGATTCACTGTGTCCACCCACTACCGGAATGCGAATCGCAGTTGCTGTAACGCGAATGTTCTCATCCCCTAATATTTTGTGGGTTTCTTTGACAAGTTTCATCTCTTCTTTTGTGTATCCATTGTCTTGAAAAACATCACAATGGGGCAATGCATTTCTATGAATAGGATAAGGATAGGCCATCTCGCCCTTTTTGTTTTCGTATTCGTTTTCTAATTGTTGAACCGCTGCAACACCCGTTCCAGTAATAGATTGATAAGTAGAAATAACAAGGCGTTCTATTCCGTATTCTCTTTGAAGCGGCGCAAGCGCGACTAACATTTGAATGGTTGAACAGTTAGGGTTAGCAATAATTTTATCTTCTGCCGTTAAAAGATTAGCATTGATTTCTGGCACGATCAGTTTTTTCTCTGGATCCATTCTCCATGCAGAAGAATTATCGATAACGGTCGTTCCGGCAGCGGCAAATTTAGGGGCCCACGCTAGAGAGGTTTCACCTCCTGCAGAAAACAAGGCGACATCTGGCTTCATATCAACGGCTGTTTGTAAGCCTACCACCGTATAGTCGGTTCCTTGATAAGCAACTTTCTTTCCTACAGATCGTTCTGAAGCGACAGGGATTAACTCTGTCAAGGGGAAATTACGTTCGGCTAATACCTTTAAAATTACATTTCCTACCATACCGGTAGCACCAACAACGGCAATTTTCATATCTTTTATTTTGTGCAAAAGTAGAAATAAATCTAAGAGACAACAACCTGCTGAGAGATATTCTCAAGGACACAACAAAATGTTACAAATAAAACAACTAGAGAATGATCCGCTTTATTCTAGGGGAGAGTGCGGCGAGTAATTCATAAGAAATGGTCCCTGCATTTTTAGCGAAATGATCTGCGGTATGTTCTGTGTCAAAAAGAATTGCTTTTTGGTGTAACTCACAGTTGATATTAGTGACATCGACCATGATCATATCCATGCAAACATTTCCTACAATAGGGGCGTGTTGACCATTGATCCAAACTCCCCCAACTTCTTTCCCAAAACTTCTGTTTATTCCGTCTGCATGACCTATGGGAAGTACAGCGATTTGACTTTTTTGAGCCGCAATCCAGCCTTGATTATACCCCACACTTTCTCCTTTTTCTACAGTGTGCAATTGTACAATTGAGCTACTTAATCGAGCGATGGGAAGCAGGGATTTATCCCAATCGGTTTGATTTGCAAAACCATATAATCCTATCCCGCAGCGCACTGCATCAAAATGGCATTCTGGGTAATTAAAAATGCCAGAAGTATTGACCAAATGAAAAAGAGGAGGGGTAGAATAGGCTTGTTCTACTTTAGTTTTAAGGGCTAAAAATCGCGTGATTTGTTTCTCTGTAAAAGTACAAGGCTTTTTATTTTCAGAGGCACCCAGGTGGGAATAAACACTTTTAAGCTCAAAGGGTAAGGTTTCTTTTTGAGCTAAAAAAGCATTGAGGTCCTCTTCTGATAAACCAATACGGTTAAGTCCAGTATTGCATTTAAGGTGAGCAGGATAATGGGTCTTATTTTTGGCGTGAAGCGCCTTTGAAAAAGCCAAAATAAAAGCAGTACTATAAAGAGCCGGTTCGAGTTGATGCTCAATTAATCGATCGATATTTTCAAACTGTGGGTAAAAGACCAGGATAGGACATTGAATTCCGGCCTGTCTCAATGAAACCCCTTCTTCAGTATAAGCAACTGCGAGCCAATCTGCCCCAAGGCTGACTAACTTTTGGGCAATTTCAATCGCCCCTTGACCATAGGCATTGGCCTTTAACACGGCGATAAATTTTGTATCGCTAGCAAGTTTTTGTCGCAAACAATTGTAATTGTGTGTTAAGTTGTTAAGGTCTATTTCGAGTTGGGTCACAGCTTCTTTTTTTGTTTTTGTGCTTTTTCTTTCCCTTGACCCTGCTTTTTTTGATTTTCTTTATAGAAAGCCGCTCTACTTAAAGGTTCATAGGTCTCTTTTTCGCCTAGTACTACAATCCCATCGTCTGAAGAAGTTCTATGGCTAAATTGCGCAAGATTCCCAGTACGTGTACAAACGGCATGTACCTTAGTCACATATTCTGCGGTGGCCATTAATGCGGGCATAGGCCCGAAGGGGTTTCCTTTAAAATCCATGTCTAATCCGGCGACGATAACACGAACTCCACGATTAGCCAGATCATTACATACTTGGACAATTTCGTCGTCAAAGAACTGCGCTTCGTCAATCCCCACCACTTCACAATCATTTACTAAAAGTGGGATATTTGCGGCAGCGGGTACTGGAGTAGAGCGGATTTGGTTTTGGTCATGCGAAGTAACTAACTCATCATCATAACGCGTGTCGATGGCGGGTTTAAAAATCTCTACCCTCTGCTGCGCAATTTGTACGCGTTTTAAGCGACGAATTAATTCTTCGGTTTTCCCAGAAAACATGGAACCGCAAATCACTTCGATCCAGCCAAATTGTTCATTTTGATTTACCGTATTTTCTAAAAACATTTTTGTAATTTCACCAGGAAGGTTTATAATCCTTCCCCCTGACAAAGGTATCAAAACAATTTGTTCTAAAGAATGCTTCTATGCTTAATCCCATTAAAAAAGAACTCGAAAGGCTGGCCCACGAAATTCTAGCGCAAAAAGAAACCGCTACTGCAACAGAGCTGCTTGAAAAAGTGCAAGCACTATACAAAGCGCTTGTTATTTTAGAACACAATCAAGAGCAAACAATCCAGCTTGATCAGGATCAACAACGTGAAGTTATCCCGGTTACCGAAAAAATTAATGCACTAGTCACAGAACTTCCGTTAGAAGAAGAATCTGCCGCTATCGAAAATTTATTTGCCACGGTAGCCAACCCCGTTTTTATTAAAAAAGAACTAAAAAGCAAGGAACAAGCCCCGCTAGAATCCCTTACAGAAAGCCCAGGCCCTAAAAATTTAAACGATATTTTAGGGAAAGGAATACAAATAGGCTTAAACGATCGCTTAGCCTTTATCAACAATCTTTTTGATCAAAGCGAAGAAGACTATCAAAGGGTTATTTCGCAAGTACAAACCTTGAGTAGCTGGGAAGAAGCCCAAAACTTTATTGAACAAATGGTCAAGCCAGATTATGATTTTTGGGAAGGGAAGGAAGAGTTTGAAGCCCGTTTTTTAAAATGCCTCGAATCTAATTTTTAACGACTGAAAATGAAAATCAAAAGGATTTTTTACTGGACTGTAACCATTTTATTGGCGGCAATGATGCTGGGAAGCGGAATAGCATACCTTATTAAAACAGCCGATGTTTCGAAAGAATTTACTGCTCTGGGATTTCCGCTTTACATTATTGTACCCCTGGGAATTGCAAAAGCAATCGCTGCCACAGTGCTTTTAAATAATCAATATAAAAAATTAGTTGAGTGGGCTTATGCCGGGCTGTTTTTTGATTTTATTTTGGCCCTATCTGCCCACCTCATAATAGGAGATGGCGAATATTTCCTTGCCATTATAGCGATACTTCTTTTGAGTATTTCCTATCATTATAAAGACCAGGTTAGAACATAAATGGCACAACTTTTTCTTGTACCGACCCCCATTGGGAATCTTAAAGACATGACCTTTAGAGCGGTTGAGGTTCTTAATGAAGTAGAACTCATCTTAGCCGAAGACACCCGCACTAGTGCAAAATTAATGCAGCATTTTGACATCAGCACTCCCTTGCACAGCCATCATATGCATAATGAACACGCTAGCTTGCCTAAGATTATTCGCGATTTAAAGCAAGGCAGAAGCGTTGCATTGATTTCAGATGCGGGAACCCCGGCGATTTCAGATCCAGGCTTTTTACTGGTAAGAGAAGCGATTAAAGAAGGGATTGAAATAGAATGTCTTCCTGGGGCGACAGCTTTTGTCCCCGCCTTGGTCTTAAGTGGTTTACCTAATGATCGTTTTATTTTTGAGGCCTTCCTTCCACCTAAAAAAGGAAGACAAACTCGGCTAGAAAAGATCGCAGAAGAAGATCGAACGGTTATTTTATACGAGTCCCCCCATAAATTATTAAAGACCCTAAATCAATTAGCGAGCTCTTGCGGAGAAGAGCGACAGATTTCTGTCTCTAGAGAATTGACAAAACTACACGAAGAGACCTTTCGCGGAAGCTTAAAAGAAGCCATCACACATTTTGAACAAAAAGCCCCTAAAGGAGAATTTGTTTTGTGCTTGAGCGGGAAATCAAAAAAATAAACATGCGTTGGGAAGCTATTTCAGAACCAGAACAAAGTTTCGTTCAGCAGCTTCAAAAAGAGCTGGGGGTTTCCTCGATTATTGCGGCTCTTTTAGTTCAGCGGGGGATGCATACGTTTGGTGCTGCCAGAGCGTTTTTTAGACCTCAGTGGCAGGATTTACACTCCCCTTTTTTAATGCGAGATATGGACAAGGCGGTGGCCCGTATTCATGCCGCCCTAGAAGAAGATCAAGCCATTATGGTCTATGGAGACTATGATGTTGATGGGACGACTTCTGTCGCTTTGATGTCTTCTTTTTTGAACGAAAAAACAAAAAAAATCACCCCTTATATTCCTGATCGTTATACTGAAGGTTATGGCATTTCTTTTAAGGGAATTGATGTTGCCGTTGAAAAAGGAATCCAGTTGATTATCGCCTTAGATTGTGGGATTAAAGCAGTCGATAAAGTGGCCTATGCCAAAAAAAAAGGTATTGACTTTATTATTTGTGATCACCACTTGCCTGGGGAAGAACTTCCACAGGCGACGGCACTACTTGACCCTAAACGATCCGATTGTGACTATCCCTTTGATGAATTGTGCGGTTGTGGTATAGGGTTTAAACTGATTCAAGCCTTAAGCGAAAGCTGGGACGAACCCGAAGAAAAACTTTTCCCCTATCTAGATCTTGTTGCCACAGCCATTGCCGCAGATATTGTACCCATGGAAGGGGAGAACAGAACCTTGTGCTTTTTTGGTTTGGCGCAATTGCACCAAAATCCACGACCAGGGATTCAAAGTTTGCTTGGGTCATTAAAGAAGCCAGTCAACATCACCGATTTAGTGTTTAAAGTTGCCCCACGCATCAACGCTGCTGGACGCATGGATCATGCATTAGTAGCTGTTGATTTATTGACAAGCAAAGATTACAATGAGGTCAAAAAACTGGTAGAAGCCATTGAGCAATTTAATACTGAACGCAGGGCCACAGACGAACGAATTACCCAAGAAGCACTCAATCAAATAAAGCAGAGAAAAGAAGAGGATTTTCCAGCAACAGTCGTTTTTGCAGCAGATTGGCATAAAGGTGTTGTGGGGATAGTCGCTTCTCGCTTGATAGAAAACCATTATCGACCCACGGTTGTTTTAACGCAGTCTGGGGAGAACTATGTAGGCTCTGTTCGATCTGTAAAAGGCTTTAATATTTATAACGCATTAGATGCCTGTAAAGCCCACATGTTGCAATTTGGCGGGCACAAGTATGCAGCTGGATTAACACTTCACAAAGACCAATTAACGACCTTTAAAGCCGCTTTTGAAAAGCAAGTTGAAACAACAATTTTACCCGAACAAAAAACACCAGTTCTTCTCTATGACTTAGTGCTCCCCATTGAGGAGGTGAATCATAAACTGTATCGTATTGTCGCACAAATGGCCCCCTTTGGTCCAAAAAATATGCGTCCTGTTTTTTGTAGCACAAATTGTGTCGATAGTGGACAAAGCAAAGTGGTAGGGAAAGATCAAAGTCATTTACGTCTATCGGTGCAAACTGCAAACGGGCCCTTAGTGGGGATAGGATTTGGCATGGCAAATCATTTTGAACACATCAAAAGCGGCGCAGCATTTGACCTTTTATACACGCTCGATGAAAACGAGTGGAACGGGACAATTTCACTACAATTAAAGCTCAAGGCCATTCGGCCAAAAGAATAGGATTAGTTTTTTAAATGCTTGAGTAAGGCAGTGGTAGAGGCATCGTGTTGTGCAATGCTGTCTCCTTTAAGGTCCTCTAAAACAGTATTGGCCAATTGTTTCCCTAGCTCAACACCCCATTGATCATAACTAAAGATGTTCCACAACACGCCTTGTACAAAGATCTTTTGTTCATATAGAGCGATTAGTTTTCCAATACTTTCTGGCGTTAAGGCATCAATTAAAAGGGTGTTAGTGGGATTGTTTCCTTCAAACACTTTAAAGGGGGCAAGGGTTTCGATCTCGTCTTCCGACAGGCCTTTTTCAATTAATTCATTAACAGCTTCTGCCATCGATTTTCCACGCATTAAGGCTTCTGTTTGGGCAATAAAATTCGCCATTAACTTGTGTTGGTGGTCTTCTTCCCCATACAAGGAGGTTTTGAACCCAATAAAGTCGGCCGGGATCAATTTCGTCCCTTGGTGAATGTGCTGAAAAAAGGCGTGTTGTGCGTTTGTTCCTGATCCGCCCCAGATAATGGTTCCGGTTTGATATTCGACATTTTCTCCATTGCGATCAACCCCTTTCCCGTTGCTTTCCATGATGCCTTGTTGTAGGTAGGCAGGCAGGTTGCGTAAATATTGCGTATAGGGAATAATGGCTTCACTTTCGGCTTCCCAAAAGTTGTTGTACCAAATGCTAATTAAAGCCAGTACAACAGGAATGTTTTCCTGAAAAGGACTGTCTTTAAAATGCTTGTCCATTTTATGCGCCCCTACTAATAAGGCGTCAAAATGATCTGGTCCAACGGCCAAAGCGATGCTTAAGCCCACAGCACTCCAAAGCGAAAAACGTCCACCAACCCAGTCTTTCATGGGAAAGACATTTTCTGGAGCAATCCCAAAGGCAGCAATCTTTTCTAAATTCGTTGAAATGGCGACAAAATGTTGCGCAATGGCTTCTTCCCCCGCATGGCTTAAAAACCATTCTCTAAGGGTATTCGCATTACTCAAGGTTTCTTGGGTAGTAAAAGTTTTAGAAACAATGACAAAAAGGGTGGTCTCTAGATCAAGGGTTTTCATGACCTCGCGAACATGGTCTCCCTCTACATTAGAAACAAACTGAACGTTGAGGTGATTTTTATAATATTGAAGTGACTCTGTTATCATAGCGGGACCTAAATCAGAGCCGCCAATACCGATATTGACTACATGGGTAATGGCCTTTCCTGTGAATCCTTTGTGCTCACCGCTAATTACTTTATCACAAAAAGAACGAATCTTAGCTTTGATCGCATGGACCTCTGGCATAACGTCTAGATCATCGATATAGATTTGCGTTTCTTCGGGTGCGCGAAGTGCGGTATGGAGTACCGCTCGACCTTCAGTTTGATTAATGACTCCCCCTCCAAAATAGGCCTCCATTGCCCCTTTTAATCCCATTTCATGGGCAAAGTCTTCTAAGAGGACTAGGGTTTCTTGCTGAATACGGTTTTTAGAAAAGTCAACTAAAAAGTCTTCCCATTGAATAGAGAAGCGATCAAAGCGCTTGTCGTCCTGGTTAAAATAGTCTTGTAAACGCTCGTCTTTAATTGCTTTAAAATGAGCGGTTAATTTTTCCCAACTTTTTGTTGTAGTGGGGTTGATGTTTGGTAATGCCATGTTTAGTTCATTGCGATGTTTGTTGTCTTTTCTTCTTTGAAATCAAGACAGTTCAATTGTTTTTCGGTTGCTTTAATATGGGCGAAATAGCGTTTTTTTAATTCAGAAGATATGGGCTTAGCTTCTGGAAGTTTTTGTTTAAAAGGATCTACTTGGCGACCATTTTTCCAAAAACGATAACAGACGTGCGGGCCAGAGGTATTTCCTGTCATTCCAACCCAACCAATAACATCTCCTTGTTTGACATACTGCCCCACCTTTACTTTACGGCGTTTCATGTGAAGGTATTGGGTTGAATAGGTGTTGTTGTGTTTGATTTTTACATAGTTCCCATTTCCTCTAGTGTAACTAGCTTTAGCGACGCGACCATTTGCAGTGGCCATAATGGGTGTCCCCACAGCAGCGGCATAATCTGTTCCTTTGTGGGGCTTGACACGGCCGTAGTAGGCGATTCTTCTTTTAAGGTTATAACGGGAAGAGATGCGACTAAATTTCACGGGAGCTTTTAAAAAGGCCCGGCGTAAGTTTTTGGCCTTATCATCAAAATAATCTATAATTCCTTTAATGCTGTCTGTCTCAAATTCATAGGCATAAAGGCCTTTTCCGCGATGTTCAAAATAGGCTGCTTTGATCTTTTCTATTCCCACAGAGATAGAGTCATCGACAAACTTTTCGGTATAAATTACCTTAAATCGATCTCCTTTATCTAGTCTTGTAAAGTCGATGGTCCATGCATATACATCTGCCATAAAATAGGTAAGCATGTTGTTGTATCCACTGTTTTGCATGGTTTCATAGAGGGAGCTTTCAATCACCCCTGTTGCTTCTAGTTCAACGGTTCTAATGGGTTTACTCACTTGTTTCCCATAAATACTATCACGCAGCTGAATCACGCTATAGCCCAAAGCGTCTGGATGGTAGATAAAAGCTTTTGGAGTGCTTATACTTTCTTTGTCATAGAGTAAGGTATATGGTTTGCCAATTTGAAGTTTGCGAACATTCACATCACCTTTAATACTCTGAAGAATTTCATACACTTGAGGATAATCTATGCCATTGCGTTCTAAAATGGCACCAAAGGTGTCCCCTCTTTTTATTTTTAACTGCTTGGCAGTATATTGATTGAAATCAAAACCATAACGTAGATCAGGTTCAACAACAATTTCTTCTTGTTCTTGCGATATCTCGACAGTAGCAGTTTCTTCATCACAAGCAAGTAAAAAGCAGGCGATAAGCAAGTATATAAGGGCGGAAAAATTAAAACGCTTCATGACTACAAATTTCGCAAACTTTTAAGGGATTCTTTTATCTTTTTCAGGCACTTATTAAGAAAGTTAACAACAGTTATTTTACCTCCATATTAAAGGGGTGTTGTAAATTTTTAAAGCGGTCTAAATCACAGTCAATTGATCCAACCCTTAAATCTGCACGCATTTTTACAGGGATTTTATTCTGGTCATCACTCACCCACAGGGTAACACTTTCTTGCTCGCTAAACACGCGACCACTCTGTACAAAAGGGCGAAGCTTGAGGCAACGCACTTTTCCAAAGGCAGTTTCGATGGTTTCCCTCCCTAAAAAGCGCAATTTAAACAGATAGTTTTCTTGGTCAAAAAACATATTAAGGGGAATATCTTCTCCTTCTTTAAGGGAAGAGGTGTCACAGAAATTCCTTAAATAATAAAAGGCAGAGATAAGATCTTGCACATTTTCATTGATAGCAAAACTAGCTTTCTTCTTCTTTTTTTTATCGTTGATATGGGCCATTTTCTTTTTGTGATCAAAACGAATTTCAAGGTCTTTTGTATAGCCCCCTTCATTGATGTCTCGAATAAACCAACGCGGTAAGCCGTCTTTTTGACCAAAATAAGATTCATAATGATCTTCCACCTTAAAAAATAAACGCGCAAGGCCTGTGGTACGGCCATAGCCTTTTGCATGGAAAACGGGAGTTTGATCAAGTGTGTCTGCCTTGAGTTCCAGAGTAACACGGCTTGCGTTAAAAACCCCATAGTGAATGCGAAACTCAAACCATTCTCCAGCCTTAAAAGCATTTTGGGAAACAGCCGATGGAAGGAGGTCTTGTTGTGCAAAACAAAGGGAGCAACACAAACTAAAGAATGTAAAAAAGGACCATTTTTTCATGCCTATTTTTCTTGTTTGGCAATTTATAAAAATCTTCTAGAGCCTATGACTGCTTTAGGGATAAATTAACGCTTAAGTTTTGGTGTGTAAATGTTGGTAGAGTTGTTTTCCTTTGTTTTCGCCTAACACAAAAATCAAATCGTTTTCTGTTGCTGCTTTTATGCGTTTAAAGGATTTAAATTTCTTCAATAGGGTTTCTTTTGTTTTAGCACCTACACCTGGGATCGCATCTAAGCCCGACTTGATCGCGCCTTTTGACCTTTTATTTCGGTGAAAAGTGATCCCAAAGCGGTGGGCTTCATTCCGTAGGAATTGAATGACTTTTAAGCTTTCAGATTTTTTATCTAAATACAGTGGAATCGGGTCTTCAGGGAAGTAAATCTCTTCTAGTCGTTTAGCGATTCCTACAATGGCAATTTTCCCGCGTAATCCTAAAAGGTCAAGACTTTTTAAAGCAGAAGAAAGTTGTCCTTTTCCACCATCGATAATAATGAGTTGCGGTAGGGATTGTCCTTCTTCTACCAGGCGTTTATACCGTCGATAAACAACTTCTTCCATAGAGGCAAAATCGTCTGGCCCTTCAACGGTTTTAATGTTGTAATGACGGTAGTCTTTTTTATAAGGTTTTCCATTGCGAAAGACCACACAAGCCGCCACAGGATTTGAGCCTTGTAAGTTTGAGTTGTCAAAGCATTCGATATGTCGCGGTTCTTCAGATAAGCGCAGGTCGGCTTTCATTTGGGTCATTAAGCGATTGGTGTGACGACCTGGATCGACAATTTGCATTTGCTTAAAGCGCTCCATACGGAAGTATTTTGCGTTGCGTTCTGATAAATCGACCAAGTGTTTTTTATCGCCTAATTGAGGAACGCTTACTTTGATTTTGTCTCCTAGGTCAAGGGTAAAAGGGAGATAGACCTCTGGGGATTGGGAGTGAAAACGCTGGCGTATTTCTATGATGGCAAGGGACAATAATTCTTCTTTGGTTTCGGCTAATTTCTTTTTGATTTCAATGGTGTGGGAACGAATTATTGACCCATGAGAAAGCTGTAAGAAATTGACATAGCCATAGGCTTCGTCTGTGATAATAGAAAAGACATCTACATTAGAAATCTTAGGATTGACAATGGTCGATTTTGCTTGGTAGTTTTGAAGAACGTCCAGTTTTTCTTTGATCTTTTGAGCCTCTTCAAACTCCATGTTGGCCGCATGCGCTTTCATTTGTTGTTTAAACTGAAGTAGAGAGTCTTTAAAATTTCCTTTGATGATGGCGCGAATCGCAGTGATGTTTTCGTCATATTGACTTGCGTCAATTTTATCTTCGCAAGGGGCGAGACAATTCCCTAGATGGTACTCTAAACAAAGCTTGTATTTTTGTGCTTCGATTTTTTCTTTTGATAGGTCATAATTACAGGTGCGTAAAGGATAAAGCCCTTTAATCAAATCTAAAAGGGTACGCACTGTTTTCATGCTGGTGTAAGGTCCAAAGTACTCTGATCCATCTTTGATGATTTTCCGCGTAGCGAAAATTCTGGGGAAGCGTTCTTTTTTAATGCAAATCCATGGATAAGTTTTATCGTCCTTCAACAAAACATTATACCGCGGTTTGTGTTTTTTAATGAGGTTATTTTCTAATAAAAGCGCGTCCATTTCACTTTCTACCACAATGTGTTCAATGGTCACAATATTTTTGACTAATATCCTTGTTTTGTGATTGTCGTGATTTTTAGTAAAATAGGAATTGACCCTTTTCTTGAGGTTTTTCGCTTTCCCCACATAGATAATGGTTCCTTTGGAATCAAAATACTGATATACCCCAGGACTACTCGGCAGCGTTTTAAGTTGAACAGTAAGATCAGTATGTTCCATGAAGCGAAAGGATCTAAGCCAAAAATAATGCTTTTCTTTGTGTAGAAGGAGGCAAATAATGGACAAAAATTCACTTAGGCTAGCATATAAAAAACAAAGGGAAGCTTTGACCCCAGAGCAAGTGGCGAATAAAAGCCTTCAAATTGCGAATCAACTCTTGTCTTTAGCCCTGTGGGAAAAGACCTATTTTCATCTTTTTTTAAGCAATCATAGCTTAAAAGAAGTCGATACGGAATATGTTTTAACCCTCTTACAAGGAAAAGACAAAGAGGTAGTTGTCCCTCGCATGGAGTCTAATTTTGATTTATCTCATATCCTACTAACAGACGCGACGGCTATCAAACCCAATTCATTTGGAATACCTGAACCTATTGGAGGAATTGCCGTATCTCCAACAACAATTGAAGTGGTCTTTGTCCCTTTGCTCACCTATGATTTGCAAGGGAATAGAATAGGCTAC
The DNA here is from genome assembly GCA_022424955.1 of Flavobacteriaceae bacterium. Classification (GTDB taxonomy): domain Bacteria; phylum Bacteroidota; class Bacteroidia; order Flavobacteriales; family Flavobacteriaceae; genus Arcticimaribacter. The sequence goes on along the minus strand of JAKMGK010000073.1, from coordinate 18,778 downwards.
GGAAAGGGGTATTACGACCGTTTTTTAGCCCAATGCGATCCAGAATGTCGCTTTATTGGTCTGTCTTTTTTTCCACCAGAAGAGCTCATCCCAGCAGAAAAAACCGATATAAAATTACAGTATTGTATTACCCCAGAAAAGATCTACTCTTTTCTCTAGCCGAAGATTCTTTTATTAAAGAAGAGCAAAATTCCAACGCCTGTACTAATCGCTGAATCGGCAACATTAAAGACATATTCGAAGAAAGTGTAGTCTTTTCCACCTATGATGGGCATCCATTCTGGCCAAGTCCAGGAAGCGATGGGAAATTGTAACATATCGACCACATGACCATAAAAGAAAGTTGCATAGCCTTCTTCTGGAAATAAAGTGGCGACTTGCCCATAAGAGTGAGAAAAAATCACCCCATAAAAGAGCGAGTCAATCAAGTTACCTATCGCACCAGCAAAGATCAAAGAAAGGGCCAATAATAAAAGCTGTGAACTTTCTTTTTTTAAGAGTGAATACAACCAAAACCCCAGGTATCCAATGGCGACTAAACGAAAAAGAGTGAGTAAAAGTTTTGCGACATCTTCACTTAAAAAGGGAAGAATGTCGTTGATTTTTGTCCCCCAGGCCATCCCTTTGTTTTCAATAAACAACAGCTTAAAAAAGCCCCAATCTACAATGGCTTTTTGACCATAGATGGATAAGGGGTAATTGAGTTTGATATAAATCTTTGACGCTTGATCGATTCCTAAAATCAGCAGTATGATAATGAGTGCGGTTTGGAACGTTATTTTAGGAAGTCTAATGTTCATGAATATTGAAAGTTCAAAAGTAGTTATTTTCTCTGGGAAATAAGGGAAATATTTCCTTTGACCGAAGTGATATGAAGGTGATTTTGATCCTTTTGATTAAAGGGCCCGTAAATTGCACCATATTTTGATTGTGCAGCTGCTTTATGACTGTTTCCAAAAAGGCGGACATCTGCACTATGGGTTTCGATATTACCACTAATTTCTTGCCCTTTCACAACAATTTCTCCTTCGTGTAGTTTAAGGGATAAGTTGCTAAAATTTCCCTTAATTTCTAGCCGAGCATTTTGCGCTTCTAATTGAAGTTTAAAGTATTCTGGTAAAAACAATGTTAAAGTAGAAGCCCACACTTTATGTGCACTAAGCTTATCGTGGAATGCATTAAAACTAGGCCCTTTTTGCTCTACTAGCTGTAATGATTTTCCCATTTGAAAGGACCGCATTACAAGGTGGTTTTTGTATTCGCCTTCGGTTTGGTAATCCAGTGCAATAGTATTGTCTAGGGAAGTAGAGACGACAACGGTATTGGCAAAAGGGAGCTCAAGGGCAACAAGATCAAATCCAGCGGCTGCCCACAAAAGTTTGTGTTGATTTTGTCCATACAGATTGCTCATCAACAAGCAAGCTAGTAAGAGACGCAACACTGTTATTTTTGCATGTTTTTGGCTTCGATGCTTAAGGTAGCGTGTGGCACCAAAATCAAACGTTGTTTTTGAATCAATTTCCCCGTTACACGGCAAACCCCATAGGTTTTATTTTCAATGCGAATAAGGGCATTTTTAAGATCTCGAATAAACTTTTCTTGTCTAAGCGCTAATTGTGTATTGGCTTCTTTAGACATGGTTTCAGACCCTTCTTCAAAAGCTTTAAAGGTGGGAGAAGTATCCTCTGTTCCATTGTTTCCATTGTTCATATAAGAACTTTTTAACAAAGCGAGATCTTCTTTTGCTTTCTCAATTTTTTCTTCAATTAGGCTTTTAAATTCTTCTAGGTCTTTATCTGAATATCGATTTTTTACTACAGTACTCATGATTAAACTTTTTCTAGGTTAATAATCGTCTTTATTTGGTCAAACTCGACATTTTCCCCGTCGACCAAATTCTTTTTCAGTACAATTTCTTTTGCTAATGTTTCTTGTTGTATATAGGCTTGATGCTTTTCAAATACTTTGACAAGGGCAACATCTTCTTTCAAATATAGGATAATTTTGTCAGTCACCTCAAAACCGGCATCTTTTCTTAAGTTTTGAATGCGGTTAATCATCTCTCTAGCGATCCCTTCATTGATTAAATCATCATCTAATTGAATGTCAAGGGCAACAGTAAGGCCGTTGCCATTTGCCACTAACCATCCTTCGATGTCTTTAGATTGGATTAACACATCATTGGGTTCAATCTCGGCTTCTTCTCCATTGATTTGAACGGCAAGTGTTTCTCCAGTTTCTAGGCTTTTAATTTGCTCGTCGTTTAAGGTATTGATCACTCCCACAGCAGCTTTCATATTTTTCCCAAAACGCGGGCCTAAGGCTTTAAAATTAGGTTTGATTTCTTTGACTAAAATATCGCTGGCATCGTCTAGTAGCTCAATCGACTTTACATTGATTTCTGACTGGATTAAATCTGCAACTAATTCAATGGCTTCTCTTTCTGCAGCATTGCGCACTGGAACCATGATTTTTTGTAAGGGCTGTCTCACCTTGATCTGTTCTTTTTTGCGAAGCGAAAGGGCCAAAGAAGCAATGGTTCTAGCTTTGCTCATGCGATCTTCTAAAGCAGTGTTTCTGTTTTCTGTTACAGCCACAGGGAACTGTGCAAGATGGACAGAGTCAAAGGCCTCAACTTGTGTGGCGTTGCAAAGATCGCGATACAATTGATCTGCATAGAAAGGGGCGACAGGCGCCATTAACTTACTAATACTCAATAAACATTCAAAAAGGGTTTGATAAGCAGCAATTTTATCTTGCTGGTATTCTCCTTTCCAAAACCTTCTCCTTGAAAGACGCACATACCAATTACTCATGATTTCCTGAACAAATTCAGCAATTGCACGAGTCGCCTTAGTGGGTTCATAGTCGTTATAAGCTGCATCGACTTCTGCGATCAAACGATTGAGTTCAGACAAGATCCAGCGATCTAATTCAGAGCGTTGCTCAACCAGAATACGGGCTTCTTTAAAGCTAAAGCCATCGATATTTGCATATAGGCTAAAGAAGGAATAGGTATTGTGCAGGGTGCCAAAGAACTTTCTAGAGACTTCTGCAATCCCGTCGAGGTCAAACTTGAGGTTGTCCCATGGATTGGCGTTAGAAATCATATACCAGCGCGTTGCATCTGCACCATATTTTTCTAGGGTTTCAAAAGGGTCTGCGGCATTGCCTAAACGCTTAGACATTTTTTGCCCGTTCTTGTCTAGGACAAGACCATTTGAAACGACATTTTTATAAGCAATTGAATCAAAAACTAAGGTCCCAATGGCGTGTAAAGTATAGAACCAACCCCGGGTTTGATCGACGCCCTCTGCAATATAATCTGCAGGGAAGGCATTGTTTTCGTCAATCATTTCTTTGTTTTCAAAAGGGTAGTGCCATTGGGCATAAGGCATAGAACCAGAATCAAACCAAACGTCAATAAGATCACTTTCACGATGCATAGCCTGTCCAGAAGGGCTACACAAGACGATGGGATCTACACTGTTTTTATGTAGGTCGATGCGGTCATAGTTTTCTTCACTCATATTCCCTACTTCAAAGTCTTTGAAAGGGTTGTCTTGCATAAAACCAGCCTCAATAGATTTTTCAATCGCAGCAATCAATTCTTCCATCGATCCCATGATGACCGTTTCTTTTCCGTCTTCTGTACGCCAAATAGGCAATGGGATTCCCCAAAAACGAGAACGGGAAAGGTTCCAGTCATTTGCATTTGCCAGCCAGTTCCCAAAACGTCCTTCTCCAGTCGATTTTGGTTTCCAGTTAATCTTGTTATTGTGCGCAACCATTTTATCTCTTACATCGGTCACCTTGATAAACCAGGAATCTAGAGGGTAATATAGAATAGGTTTATCTGTTCTCCAGCAGTTGGGATAGGAGTGGACATATTTTTCTACTTTGAAGGCCCTGTTTTCTTCCTTTAAACGGATCGCAATTTCGACATCGACAGATTTTTCTGGGGCTTCTCCTTCTTTGTAATAATCGTTTTTAACATACTTCCCCCCAATTTCTGGAAGGCTTTTCTGGAACTTTCCTTCAAGATCTACTACGGGGACTTCATTGGCGTTTGCGCCACGGACCAAAAATGGGGGAACCGGGGGGGTAGCTTCTTTAGCGACTTGGGCATCATCTGCCCCAAAGGTAGGGGCAGTATGAACAATTCCTGTACCATCTTCTGTGGTGACAAAGTCACCCGAAATAACACGAAAAGCATTTTCGGCATTTTTTAAGGGTAAAGGGGCATCATGCCATAATTGCTCGTAGCGAATTCCCACTAGCTCACTTCCTTTAATTTCTTGACCCAAGAAGTAAGGAATTTTTTTGGCTCCTGCTTCATAAGCATCTAAAGCGTCTTCTGTCTCAACCGCGGTGTATTTTCCGCTAAATTGTTTCCCGACTAAAGCTTTTGCTAAAAGCACTTTAATGGGGAGATGGGTATATTGATTATAGGTCTCCACAACAACATAGTCTATCTTCTTCCCCACGGTTAATGCCGTGTTAGACGGTAAAGTCCAGGGAGTTGTTGTCCAAGCTAAGATATTAAGCTCTCCAGCTTCTTTTAGTGATTCTGGAAGGCTCGCTGGAAGAGTTTTAAACATGGCCGTAATCGTGGTGTCGGTGACATCTTGATAGGTCCCAGGTTGATTGAGCTCGTGTGAACTTAAGCCTGTTCCAGCTTTAGGCGAATAGGGCTGAATGGTATATCCTTTGTACAACAAATCTTTATCATAGATCTGTTTTAATAGCCACCATACTGATTCGATGTATTTTGATTTATAGGTGATATAGGGATCTTCCATATCCACCCAATACCCCATTTGTTGGGTTAACTTATTCCAAACGTCTGTATAACGCATCACTGCGTTTTTACAGGCTTGATTGTATTCTTCAACGCTAATGCTTTTCCCAATGGCGTCTTTTGTAATCCCTAGCTCTTTTTCCACCCCTAATTCTACTGGAAGACCATGGGTATCCCAACCGGCTTTTCTTTTTACTTGAAAGTCTTTTTGGGTTTTGTAACGACAAAAAATATCTTTTATCGCACGCGCCATAACGTGGTGGATACCCGGCATACCATTTGCCGATGGCGGGCCCTCATAAAAAACATAAGGAGGTTGCCCCTCTCGTGTACTTACACTTTTCTCGAAAATAGATTCTTTTTCCCAAAAAGAAAGAATCTCTTGAGCGGTTGCCGCTAAATTAAGTTGCTTATGTTCATTAAAGCCCATAGGGTGTTGTTCTAAAGCTGCGAAATTAAGGAATTTTATACATTTACACTTTACCTAACCACAACATCCTGCATTCTTTATGGCATTTAACTTTAAAAGTGACTTAATTCTTGAAAATGAGCGTGTTCAATTACGACCCTTATCCGCTACAGACCATGCTTTTTTCCTCCCTTTTTCTTTAAAAGAGCCCGCTTTATGGACCTATTCTTTGACCTCTGCTGCAGGGGAAGAAAAGCTAGAAAATTATCTTCAAGCTGCACTTCAATTAAGAGAAGAAGAAACAGGTTATCCTTTTTTAGTGTACGACAAGAAAAACGAAAAAATAGCGGGTTCTACTCGTTTTTATAGCATAAATTTTCACCATAAAACCTTAAGTATAGGGTACACTTGGTATGGAAAAGAATTTCAACGAACGGGTTTAAATCGTCATTGTAAGTTATTACTATTGACCCATGCCTTTGAGGCTTTAGAGATGGAGCGAGTTGAATTTAGAGCTGACGCTAAAAATACTAGAAGTATCACTGCAATGCGAGCTATTGGCTGCACCCTTGAGGGGACGTTGCGCAATAATTGTACTGCAGAAACAGGGAGAAGAGACAGCGTTGTGCTTAGTATAATAAAAAACGAATGGCCGAAGTTAAAAAAAGCTTTAGTGGCAAAAATCCATTAAAAGTTGACCTGTGTCCCCAAAATAAGACTTCTTCCAGGGGCAGAAATCCCCGAAGCAAAAGTGCGATAGTGCAAGTCAAAAATATTTTCAACTGCAGCATTTAGAAGGACTGATTTGTTAAGCTGATAGTTCCCTCTTAAAGAAAAGATAGACCATTTAGGGGTCCCTGCAAAAACAGCTTGATTGTCTACTGTTGCTAAGAGAGGGGTTTCTTCAAGACCGTCTTCTCCTCCAGAGCTATAGTCTTCTGGTTTTTTTTGACTATTGAAAGTGTAGTTAAGATTTAGGTTAAATGCATCTTTTTTGTAGTGTAAAACTGCTCCTCCGTAAAAGGGGAGAATTGAGGGTAAGGCGCCTATCATTTCATTCTGGGCTGCATGGGTATAGGTAAAGTTTCCGTTGAGGTCAAGTCCTTCTAATAACTTTAATCCTCCTTCAAACGAGAGGCCATAGATACGACCATTTCCTATATTAATATTGGCTTGAGTGGTGACAATATCATTACTAAACTCAACTGTTGCAGGAGCAAGGGTAGTTTGGTCTGCTGCTAATTCATAGGCCATTCTACCTATATAATCCCTAAGCGAGCTATGGTAAAAGCGCAGATTAAAACACATGTTTTTTTGTGCTGGAGTATAGGCAATTCCCCCATCAATATTATAAACGTATTCTGGTTTTAAATCTGTATTAGGGACCAGTAACATCCCTTTATTTTCTCTTATTTTCCCTAGATCGTCTACATTAGGAGAACGAAAACCACTTGACAATAAAAGGTTGATTCTCCATGGAGTCTTGGGACGATAAGAGACAGAAAAACTTCCAGTAAGGGCGTTGTTTTTGACATTAACTTTATTGAGGTTAGCATCAATCAAAGCGGTCTCTTTCCAGTTGGCTTTTAGATGAGTTGTGGTAAATCTTCCTCCTAATGAAAAGCTTGTTTTTGAGGAGAAATCAAGCCTAAAATTACCATAAAGGGCTGCAGTATTGTATTGACTTCCATCGCTGGGGTAACGGGTCGGGATGGGCCTTAAATTATTGAACGAAGTGATCTTATTTCCTGAGAGGACTAAATCTTTTGCGATTGCTGTAGAGACAATGCGATTGCTGACGAGTTCAAAACCATAGGCAATACTACTCCGCTCTTTTTTGGCGAGTTCAAAATCCCCATTAATACTTAAAACCTTGACTTTTTCTTTTTGCGTTTCGCGGGTTAAGCTATTAAATTTTCGTTGGATTCTTGATTCTTCAAGTGCTTGATAAGCGGCAGTAATAGTTCCTTTATACAAGAATTTATTTTTGGGGAAAAGCTTTAATTGTGGAGAAAAAAGCGCTCTTTTCTGGGGGCCATAGAACCACTCTGCAAAGCGAAGACTTCCAGCGATATATTCGTTTAATTTATCAAATCGCGAGATATTAGAAGAGTTCGACAGCTGGAAATTAAGCAGTAATTGAGAAGCTTTAGGGAGGTTAATCACTACTTTTTCTAAAAAGTCAAATTGCGTATAGCCTACGTTTTTTTGCAAATGGGGGTCTGGATTAAGACTGGGCTGTGCATAGTAAGTGGTTTCATTATTTCTAGAGTAAGCAGGGACTAAGCCCCAATCTGTAAAGCCATGTTGACGATTTTTACCCATTTTTAAATCTCCAAAGCTAGAGTAGGTTAGGCTGGTATAACTCGCCCATTTTTTAAAGCTGGCCTCTGTTTCAACATGACTAATAAAGGCATTTTGAGCACTGTTATAAGTCGAGGAGAAGGCATTCATCAAGGGTTGACTATTATTAATTTTTGGGGTTTTTGTGTAGTAGTGAACCACGCCTCCTAGTGCATCTGACCCATAGCCTACAGAAGAGGAGCCATAAATAACTTCAACACGCTCAATACTATTGGGGTCCACTGTAATGGCATTTTGTAAATGTCCAGATCGATAAATCGCATTGTTTAATCGCACACCATCTACTACGAGTAAAACGCGATTTGCTTCAAAACCTCTTAAGACAGGGCTCCCTCCTCCACCTTGTGACTTTTGTAAACGAATACTAGGGGCTAGTAACAACAAGTCTGCCCCTGTAGCAGGCGATTGAGTAGCAATTGATTTTTGATTGATAACAGCTACTTTTTCGGCAATTTTTCTAGATTGTTCTGCTGTGCGCGCAACAGATAAAACAATTTCTTCCAGTTGTTTTTCGTCCAGAAAAAGGGCAATCACATTTCCCCGGTCTTTGATTTCTTCTAGAGAGAGTGATAAGGTTTCATAACCCATTAATTGAAAAGTGAGTAGGTCTGAAACTATAAACTGCTCAAGGTCAATTTTCCCGCTGATATCTGAAGAACTATAGCGTTCTTTATTTTGATTGACCACCATGACTTCTTCTAGGGGGCGTTGGGTAAAGGCGTCAATAACAGTGATGGATTGTCCGTGTAAATGCATTATGGTCAAAAGCATAATCCACACAAAAAAAAGCCATTGTTTAGCGGAAGATTTGATGAAGTATTTCGAGAGATTTTGGTTTAGAAAACCCATGTAAGTGAAGTTCAAAATATTGTACTAATGCATTTATTAATTCGCGCCTTGATGTTTGATTTAATTTTGGCAAATTGTCTGAAGCAAAATTCATGCCCATTAATTGCTTTAAATGCATAGCGGTATTCCCCGTCAGATGGTGCGCTAGGGGTTGCTCTAATGTAAAACATCCATCCTCTAGGTTGAAATATTCTCCCAGTGATTCTTGCGCATTGGGATAAAAGCCTAAAAATTGGGTGAGTTTCAACAAAAACAGCAAATGAAAATTAGCAATAGTATCGTGGGAATCTAGCCATAACACAGCATTTTCCAGGTATTCGAATAAGAGCGGATTAGTTTCTTCTTCTCTAAGACTTTTATACAATACTTCTGACAAAAAGAGCGCAATGGTGTTTTTATCAATCGAAGCATAGATACTTTGATAAGGTTGTTCTACCCTAAGCTCTTTGATAAAATTTAAGCCACCTTTGTTTTTGTGTTGAAATTGTAGTTTTAACAAGGTCAAAGGCTGAAAATGAGCTTTGCGTATTTTTCCTTTTTTTGCAGAAAGAATTCCTTTCAGCATAAAAGATTGTATGCCTAGGGTTTCTGTATAGCAATGGGCGATTAAACTAGAATCGTTGTATTTAATACTATGTAAAACAAGGGCTTTAGTTTCTACCAGCATAGGAAAAATTAAACCACTCCTTGTGCGAGCATAGCGTCTGCAACCTTAACAAAGCCTGCAATGTTCGCTCCTTTTACATAATTGGTAAAGCCGTTTTCTGTTCCATATTCGACACAAGATTGATGAATGTCTTGCATAATGACTTGTAAGCGATTATCGACTTCTTCTCTCGACCAGCTGTAGCGCAAAGAATTTTGGGCCATTTCTAACCCAGAAACCGCTACTCCTCCTGCATTAGAGGCTTTTCCAGGGGCAAATAAAATCTTGTTTTCAACAAAGAGGTGAATGGCTTCTGGCGTGGTAGGCATGTTTGCCCCTTCCCCAACACAAATACAGCCGTTGGCTAATAATTGTTTTGCGTCCTCCTCATGTAATTCATTTTGCGTAGCACAAGGCAAGGCGACCTCACAAGGAATTCCCCAGGGGGTTTTTCCTTTGTGGAACTCTGCGTGGGGATATTTATTAAGATATTCATGGATACGGGCTCTTTTTTCGTTTTTGAGCTCCATAATATGGGCGAGTTTTTCTTTATCAATCCCTTCTTTATCATAGATAAATCCAGAAGAATCTGACATGGTCAAAACTTTTCCGCCTAGTTGTAGTACTTTTTCAGAGGCGTATTGTGCTACATTTCCAGAGCCGGAGACGACTACTTTTTTCCCCTCAAGACTACTGTTTTTTGTCGCTAACATTTGTTGGGTAAAATAAACAACCCCATAGCCGGTGGCTTCAGGGCGGATTAAAGAGCCTCCCCAGCTCACCCCTTTTCCAGTCAAGACACCCGTAAACTCTGAATTCAATCTCTTGTATTGTCCAAAAAGGAAGCCAATTTCTCGACCGCCAACACCAATATCTCCTGCTGGAACATCCCGGTTAGGGCCAATATGGCGATAAAGTTCAGACATAAAACTTTGACAAAAACGCATAATTTCTGTGTCTGTTTTTCCTTTGGGATCAAAATCTGATCCTCCTTTTCCTCCGCCCATGGGGAGGGTGGTTAAACTGTTTTTAAATACCTGCTCAAAGGCCAAGAATTTTAGCACACTTAAATTGACAGACGGGTGGAAACGCAAGCCCCCTTTGTAAGGGCCAATGGCTGAGTTCATTTGAACACGATAGCCACGATTAACCCTAATTTCTTCTTGATCATCAATCCATGCGACGCGAAAAGAAACCACGCGTTCTGGCTCTACCATTCGCATTAAGATGTTTTGTCCATAATAAATATCGTGTTGGACAATATATGGGATTACATTTTCTGCAACTTCTGTAACGGCCTGCATAAATTCTGGCTCGTTTTGATTGCGTTGTCCTACTTCATCTAAAAAGGCTTGAATGATTTTTTCCATAGGGGAAGTATTTTAAGTTGAAACAAGGTAGTTTTTTTATCCAAATAATTGGTACACGACTTCCTCAATTTTATTGCGCATAATGATATGAATTCCAGTTTTTGGAAGGGTTTTTTGCTTGAAGTTCGCTGTTATAATGGCATCAAAGCCCAGTTTTTCTGCTTCTCTAATGCGTTGATCGAGTTTAGGCACTGGGCGTAATTCGCCAGAAAGGCCAATCTCTGCGGCATAACAAGTGTTTTTGGGTAAGGCGATATCGTGATGACTGGATAAAATAGCTGCGACGACTGCTAAATCTAAGGCAGGATCTTCGCTGCTTATACCACCGGTAATATTGAGAAAGACATCTTTTGCCCCCAATTGGAAGCCAGCGCGTTTTTCTAAAACGGCTAAAAGCATATTGAGTCGTTTTGCATTAAAGCCCGTTGTACTGCGTTGAGGAGTTCCATAAACGGCGGTGCTTACTAATGCCTGGATTTCTAGCATTAAAGGGCGCATTCCCTCCATGGTACTAGCGATGGCGTGACCACTCATATGTTCTGGGTTTTGAGACAACAGTAATTCACTAGGGTTATTGACCCCTCTTAAACCACTAGATTGCATTTCATAAATTCCTATTTCTGCCGTTGAGCCAAAGCGATTTTTTTGTGCTCTTAATATGCGGTAAATATGATTGCGATCCCCTTCAAAGTGTAAAACAGTATCGACCATGTGTTCCATGACTTTTGGTCCTGCGATATTCCCGTCTTTAGTGATATGGCCTACAAGGATGACAGGGGTGTGGGTTTTTTTAGCAAACTGAATTAGTTCTGCGGTGCATTCTTTAATTTGTGAGACACTTCCAGGACTGCTGTCGATGTATTGTGTTTGCAGGGTTTGTATAGAATCAATGATAACAATATCTGGAACTAATTCATTGATTTGTTGAAAAATCTTTTGTGTTTGTGTTTCACTCAAAACATAGCAATGATCGTTTTTTGCGTTAATACGATCTGCCCTTAGTTTAATTTGTCGTTGACTTTCTTCGCCAGAAACATAAAGGATTTTAAGGGGTATTTGCAACGAAATCTGTAAGAGTAAAGTGGATTTACCTATCCCTGGCTCTCCCCCGAGCAGTGTGACACAACCGGGCACAAGCCCTCCTCCTAAAACCCTGTTGAGCTCTTGATCTGGACAATGTATGCGGGCTTCTTCATTCGTTGAAATAGCTGCAATAGGAATAGGCTGAGAAGTTAATGCTTTCGCTTTATCTGGGGCTGTCCATCCTTTGGCCGCAGGCTTTTCTATCACTTCTTCTACTAGGGTGTTCCATTCTTTACAGCTGTTGCATTGCCCTTGCCACTGGGCGTGTTTGGTACCGCATTTTTGGCAAAAAAATGCTTTTTTTACTTTACTCATGGGTTAAAATTAACGAAGCCTTATGGCCTTTCAAAAAAAACGAGGCGTTACTTTTTTATATTGACCAGCGGAAGAAGAAAAAAAGAAAGGCTACCAAAGAGAATGACCATGACCGTTTGTGCTGTCCACATGATCCATCCAAAGGCGAGACTAGATTCTTTTGAAATACCGTAACTAATAAGAACCAAAGAAACAGAGAAAGGATAAATTCCAATTCCCCCGTTAGTGGCAGAAATAGCGAGTGCCCCAACAATAAAGCCAATTAAAAGCGCTTCAAAACCTAGCCCCTGTGTTTCTGGTAAAGAGAATTTAATGATGTAGAACATCGCAATGTACATCACCCAGATAAAAAGGGTGTGAAAAAGATACGCCCACTTTTTTTTCATTTTAATGATGGTGAGAAAACCTTCGGCTAAGCCGTTAAGAAGACCATTGATTTTTTGGGCCAGCGGATGAGTGGATTTTTTAAGTTGTCTGACTAAAAAGTAAACTCCTAAAGAACACACAAAAAGAATGGCCAGTACATTGTATGGGTTAATGGCTTTTTTTTCTAAAAGGGAATAGATTAAATCTGACTCAAGGGTTAAGGCCAGTCCTATGGTTAGCAACAGCATGAGTAAGTCTATGGTACGTTCTGCAATAATGGTCCCAAAGCTTTTTTCAAAGGGGATGTTTTCATAGGTCTGTAAAACGGTAGCCCGGAAAAACTCCCCAGAACGCGGAACACCTAGATTAGCTATATAGGTGATAAAAATCGCTAAAGTATTATTGATCAGTCTGGGGTGATAGCCCATGGGATTGAGCATAAAGTTCCAGCGGTAAGCCCTTGAAAAGTGACTCAATAACCCAAGTACCAGAGATAAAAAGATATAACCATAATGCGCATCTTTGATGGAGTTGTAAATGGTCTGTCGGTCTTCCTCTGAAGTGTTGCTAATGGAAAGATAAATAAACAACACCCCTATTAATAAAGGGATAAGGGTTTTAATGATTTTTCTAAGGCTTGATTTTTCCAAACTAATTCAACAGATTTGTCGCTTCGTTAGGGAAAACCAGCTGGGGTTGTATTTTTTTTGCTTCTTCTATGGCTAAGGTGCAGTAGCTTATGATAATGATTACATCACCTTTTTGCACCTTTCTGGCGGCAGGGCCATTTAAGGTGATTTCTCCGCTTTTACGCTCCCCTTCAATAACATAGGTTTCTAGCCTTTCTCCGTTATTGATGTTCACTATTTGCACTTTTTCTCCCGCAATAAGATTAGCGGCATCCATTAAGTCTTTATCAATGGTAATACTACCAATATAATTTAAGTCGGCACCAGTAACGGTAACTCTATGGATTTTAGATTTTAATACTTCTATTTGCATGGCGCAAAGATATTAAAAATTGATGTTGTCAATCAATCTGATGTCCCCCAATTTTACAGCAATGAATGCTCTAATTTTTTCTCCTTCTCGAGAAGTGGTTGCAGGTTGAAGAGACTGTGCATTAGCGATACAAAAATAGTCGAGCTTAAAGGCAGGATGTGCATTAAAAAAAGCTTCGACCCATTGTTTTATTTGAGGGAGTTCTTTCTTTTCTTTTAATGCCCTCGCTTGTAATAAAGTTTGATAGATTAAGGGGGCTATTGCCCGTTGTTCTTTTGAGAGGCGAGTATTTCTTGAACTCATAGCAAGTCCATCTTTTTCGCGAACAATCGGGCAATTCACGATTTGGATAGTAAGTTTTTTTTGCGCTACAAGGGCGTGAATGATAGACAGCTGTTGATAGTCTTTTTCCCCAAAATAAGCTCGGGTAGGCATAAAACCGGCAAGAAGTTTAAAGACGATGGTTGCCATTCCCTGAAAGTGACCTGGTCTTGCCGTCCCCTCCATGGTGGTTTCTAGTGTGCCAAAGTTAAACTGCTTTGTAGTTGTTTCTTCGGGATAAACATCTTTGACTTCTGGCGCATAAACAAAGACTTTTTCTCCATAAGTGCTAAGTTTTTGTAGGTCTGCAGCAAGTGTTTTAGGATAAGCATTGAGGTCTTTTTGATCGTCAAATTGAGTGGGATTGACAAAAATAGAAACAATGACATAATCATTTTCCTCAAGGGCTTGCTCTACTAAGGCTAAGTGCCCAGCATGTAAGGCTCCCATGGTAGGAACAAGACCAATAGTGGCTTTTTTATGAAGGGCAAGATGTTTTTTTAATTGCAATTGTTCTTTAAAAACCATCATTTAGGAAAAGATTAACAGGCTAAAAGTACTGTTTTTTCTAATGGTAGGAAGATTTTTTGTAATTTTGCTAAACTTTCGCCGTAGTAGGTAAAAATGTCCTTATGCAAAATAAAAAAGTACTTATAATTTCTTCGGAGGTTATTCCTTATCTTCCTCAAACCAAGCGATCAATCAATTCGTTTAAAATTCCTAAATCTATTAACGATGCTGGAGGTCAAACTAGGATCTTTATGCCCCGTTATGGACTCATTAACGAAAGACGCCATCAACTGCACGAAGTTATTCGTCTTTCTGGGATGAATTTAGTGATCAACGATATGGATATGCCTCTGATTATTAAGGTGGCTTCTATTCCTAAAGAGCGCATGCAAGTCTATTTTATTGACAATGAAGAGTACTTTAAGCGCAAAGAAATATTGCACGATAAAGACGGAACACTTTTCCCAGACAACGATGAGCGCATGATTTTCTTTACAAAAGGCGTTATTGAAACAGTTAAGAAATTAAACTGGTCTCCAGATATTATTCATTTACATGGATGGTTTACCTCGCTTTTCCCCTTGTACATGAAAACGTATTTTGCGCAAGACCCTATTTTTGAACAAAGTAAAATAGTGAGCTCTATTTATCCAGATGATTTAGGAGGAGTTTTAAATACTCAATTAAAAGATAAGATCGCTTTTGATCAAATTGAAGAAGATTTATCTTCACTTGCTACACCAAACTATGAGCAATTAATGCAATTAGCTGTAGCGCATTCAGATGGTTTAATCCTAGCTGGGGAAGATGTTCCAGCTACTGTGACTAAAGCGATAGCAGCCAGTAACAAACCCGTGATGTCTTTTCAAGATAGCCAAGCAGAAGATGCTTATGTCAACTTCTTTAACACGAATCTCCTTTAAAACACCCATGACAATCGTAAAAAAGTTATTCCGTTTAGGAGTTTTGGCCCTTTTTCTTACTGCTTGTAATCAAGAATTTAACTCTGTAGGAGTAGATTTAATTGCCACAGATCAGTTTGACACGGAAGCAAGAGAATTCCCTGTTTTTGTAAGTGTAAATAACCTTGAAGATGTTCAGTCAGATCAATTAGGAGTAGTACATTTTGGGGCCTATAATTTCCCCAACTTTGGACTGAAAAAAGCGAATATCACTTCGCAATTATCCATTGCTACAAATCCGCGATTTGGGATTTATACCCAAGAGCAAGAAGAGACCGGAGACGAAGACAACGTCAATGTAATTAACGAAAACGAAAGAGTTACATCAGTATTTTTAGAGATCCCTTTTTTAGTGAATCAAAATGATCGAGATGGAGATGGTGTAATTGACGCTTTAGACATTGATCCAGACGATAATCAAAGTGATACAGATGGTGACGGAGTGGTCGATTTATTAGAATCTCAAGGAGGAACAAATCCCTTAGATGCAGATTCTGATGGAGACGGAATCCCAGATAATGAAGATACCGATAGCAGTGGCTATGATGCAGGGGAGAATTTTTATGAAATAGATTCTATTTTTGGGAATCCCAACACAAGTTTTAATTTAAAAGTTACAGAGCTCACCTATCACTTTAACGCTTTAGACCCCAATAATAACTTTGAAACACCAACGGGTTACTTCTCTGGGAGAGACTTTTATGAGGAAGGGTTTACAGGGCACAGTTTATATGACGGTCCTTTTGAATTAGACTTCGAGGAGATTACTTTTAACTATACAGAAGACGATCCTGAAACACCAGATATTGATGAAACTACACAAGTAGAAACAAGACTTTCTCCACGACTTCGCATCCCCTTAGAGATCTCTTATTTTCAAGAAAAAATATTAGATGCTGAAGGAAGTGATGCACTTGCAAACGATGGCAATTTCAAAAACCATATCAAAGGGATTAATATTAGAATGGAGAACACTGCAGAAGACCTTTATATGTTACTTAACCTTTCTGGGGCGACAATTCGTTTAAATTATGAATATGACGTCAATCAGGACCAAGACACAGAGGATACTTCAGACGACGTGATTGAACCTACTTCACGAACCTATTTTATTAGTCCTAGCGGGATTCAAATTAATCATTTAGAAAACGAACAAGTCACTGTAAATACAAACCCCCAAGAGCGTTTAATGCTCAATGGAGGACTAGGAAATGTAGGGCAAATAAAACTTTTTGATCAAGACGATACAACAACTACCCTAGCCGATTTTAGATCTTCAAATATTTTAATCAATGAAGCCAATCTCGTTTTTTATGTAGATCCTGCACTCACAGAAAACTGGTCGGAAGGAGACTTAATAGCAGATCGTCTATACCTTTACAGAATAGAAGACAACACTCCTTTAGCAGACTATTATTCTGATCCAACTGCAGGAGCAAATAATTTGCTCAACAAAACCATTCACAGTGGTATTTTAGAATACCAAGACGGTATACCCTATCGTTATAAATTTAGAATCACAGAACACGTTTCTAATTTAATCCGTTCTGAAAACGAAGACCTTTCAGATAATGTAGCACTTGGATTAGTGGTAACCGCTAATATCAACTCAGTCTTTGTCAAAAACGCAAAGCTTTCTGATGATCAAGACATTTTTTATCCTTTGGCTGCATTGCAAAATCCACTTGGGACTTATTTAGTAGGCCCTAACCCACCGCAAGAATTGCAGTATAAACGATTAAAATTAGAAGTGATTTATACTGATTTCAATAATTAAAATTTTATGTGTGGAATTGTAGCCTATATTGGGGACAAACAAGCCCAACCAATTGTTATTAAAGGACTCAAGCGATTAGAATATCGCGGTTATGACTCAACAGGAATATCCATTTACAATGGAACATCATTACACACTTTAAAGACAAAAGGGAAGGTGAGCGATCTTGAAGCACTTATCGCCTCAAATCCCGCACAACAAGCCACCCTGGCACTGGGGCACACTAGATGGGCTACCCACGGTGTCCCAAATGACACCAATGCCCACCCACAAACTTCTAACTCTGGCAATCTTGTCATTGTCCACAATGGGATCATTGAGAATTATGCTTCATTAAAAGAGGAATTAATCCATCGCGGATTCTCTTTTTCTTCAGATACCGACACAGAAGTTTTGGTCAATCTAATCGAAGATGTTCAACAGCAACAAGGCGTTAAATTAGGGAAGGCAGTACAAATTGCCTTGTCTCAAGTTATCGGCGCATATGCTATCGTTGTTTTTGATCGCAGAAAGCCCAATGAATTAATTGCTGCTCGACTTGGGAGTCCACTAGCGATAGGGATAGGAGAAGATGAATTTTTTGTCGCTTCAGACGCTACTCCTTTTATCGAATACACAAAAGAAGCCATCTATTTAGAAGAAGAGCATCTAGCCATCATTCGTATGGGGAAACCCATTAAGATTAGAAAAATTAACGACGATAGTATAGCAGAGCCTTATGTTGAAAAGCTTCAAATGAGCCTTGAAAACATTCAAAAAGGAGGCTATGATCACTTTATGCTCAAAGAGATTTTTGAGCAACCTAAAGCGATTCAAGATACGCTTCGCGGAAGATTATTGAGCGACGAAGGGGTCATTACCCTTTCCAGCCTTCGTGAACACGATAGTAAATTTTTGAATGCTAAACGAATTCTTATTGTTGCTTGTGGTACCTCATGGCACGCAGGCTTAGTAGCAGAATATC
This sequence comes from Flavobacteriaceae bacterium, assembly GCA_022424955.1. GTDB lineage: Bacteria > Bacteroidota > Bacteroidia > Flavobacteriales > Flavobacteriaceae > Arcticimaribacter. The sequence goes on along the minus strand of JAKMGK010000073.1, from coordinate 1,039 downwards.
TTTTTGAAGATTTTACCCGCATTCCCGTTGAGGTAGAATATGCCTCAGAGTTTCGTTACCGCAATCCCATTATCTACCCAGACGATGTTGTGATAGCCATCTCACAGTCAGGAGAAACAGCAGATACCATTGCAGCCATTAACATTGCCAAAGAAAAGGGTGCCTTTGTATATGGCATTTGTAATGTAGTGGGATCAACCATTTCCAGAATTACAGACACGGGTTGTTACACCCATGCCGGCCCAGAAATTGGTGTTGCCTCGACGAAAGCTTTTACCACACAAATCACTGTGATTTCTTTAATTGGACTATATCTTGGAAAGGCAAATGGAACCCTTTCAAGATCTCAATACCAAGAATATGTAACAGAGCTTTCATCCTTACCCACTAAGGTGGAGAAAATTCTAGAATCCCAACCCTTTATTGAAGAGGTCGCTACCTCTTTTAAAACAGCACAGAACTGTATTTATTTAGGGAGAGGATACAACTTTCCAGTAGCCTTAGAAGGGGCTTTAAAACTCAAAGAAATCTCTTATATCCATGCCGAAGGTTACCCTGCTGCAGAAATGAAGCATGGCCCCATCGCATTAATCGATAAAGAGATGCCCGTAGTGGTGATTGCCACTAAAAAAGGCTATTATGAGAAGGTGGTGAGCAATATCCAAGAAATTAAATCCAGAGAAGGGCGAATCATTGCTATTGTAAGTGAAGGGGATACTCAAGTGAAAGCACTCGCAGATTACTGCCTTGAAATTCCAGATGCACCAGAGGCCTTTGTCCCCATCCTCTCGACCATTCCTTTACAATTGCTCTCTTATTATATTGCAGTACAACGCGACTGTAATGTAGATCAACCCAGGAATTTAGCGAAGTCGGTAACAGTGGAGTAGAGATATGGAACGAGATTTTTAACCAAATAGGTGTTCTCATAACTTTCTCAATATAAATTACTAATAACAAACTTTGGGAATCAAATTACTCGTAATATCAAGAGTATTTATTCAAACGTATTTGTGAATATAAAGAGAAATATTTAAAC
>JAKMGK010000045.1 GCA_022424955.1 Flavobacteriaceae bacterium | reverse complement strand
GATCAATCGAACTTGTAAATGGAACTGATAGGGTATCAATATCAAAGATTTGTATGTATTCGTTGTTTACTGCTGTAATGGGGAGGGTACTCTCAATTTTAAGGGTATCGAGAAAGTGTAAAACATTCAAGTTTTTAGGGGATAAACTCAACATTAATGAATCCAACTCGGCCTTAAAGGGTTTAATCACCACAGGGCGCATTGAGTCTTTCTCTTCTAAAGCAACCACAATAGAGTCTAATTCTTTAAAAGGTTGAAACCAGTAGTGTAAGGTGTCTTTTTCTCTATCGCGGGTAAAAAAGCCTTTCCCTTTATGTTTAAATGCTTCGGTAAAAAGAATTTTTTTATCACTAACATCTCCAAAATAGCCAAACTCTAAATGGTGGTCATTGACATAGTTAGGTCTTCCCCATTTAAAATTAGTTTCCTCTTTAAATAGGACTGGAAATTTTAAGGAATCTTGTGGCAACTCAATGGGCGCTTCAAAGAATCCTATCAGATCGACAAATTGATCAAAGAGATAATTTTTTCCCACATCTTTAATCGCAATAAACTCATATTTCCCTGGGGCTAAACTCTGTAAATTGAAATAAATACTATCGAGCGTATTTCCCACATAAAGGGGCTTTTGCAAATAGATGGTAGAATCGGCAAAAGTAGAATCAATAGGATAGAGATGAATTGAAACCTGGTCTAAAGAGTCTAACGAATAAGCGTCTTTTACTGTTCCAGATAAACGTAAAGAATCTAAATAATCTCCAGTAGAAAAAGTGTAACTAAAGAAGGGCAAGGGATTATTTTCGTTATAATCTTCTATGGCTTCGCCAAAATTAAAAGTATAAGTCGTATTGTCTCTGGGTGCTTCTTCAAAACGAATTTCTACTTTTTTACTCACTGTTCCCTCCGGAAGGATTTTATAAGTACTTTTTTCTATGGGAGGAGAAACAATCAATTGATTGGCAATGTCTTTAAGTTGAATGTATTCGTCAAAAACCAAGACCACCTTTTCGGCATCAAAATTCACTTTATTAAGCGAGGGGTTGGCAGAGACTAAAACGGGAGGAATACTGTCTTTGGCTCCGCCAGTAGGGGTTCCTCTTTTTGCACAATGAGTGGTTGAGACGACCCACAAAATCACAATGATAATGCTAAGTTTTTTTCGCATATGCTACAAAGTAACACATAAATCTGCTAATTTCTATAGACGATGGTGGCAATACTCAAGCAAAGCCCGTCAATTTTATTCATCTCCCTAGAACAAGCTTTTAAAGTGGCTCCAGTAGTAAGGATATCGTCTATTAATAAATAATGTCCCTTAGAAAGTTTAATCCTTGAATTTATTCGAAAGGCATCTTGTAAAATTGCCGTGCGATCCTTATTTACTTGAGACAATTTGGGGGTGTGCTTAACCCGCTTTAGAAAGTTCCCATAATAAGGAATGTTTAGCGAGTTTGCTGCGCATTCTCCAATAAGATCGACCTGATTAAAGCCCCTTTTTCTTTTCCGTTTAGGGTGGAGTGGGACGCCGATTATTCCGTCAAAGTGTAGTTGAGCTTCGGCAATTAGCGAAGCTAATTTTTGCCCAAAAAAAAGACCCACAGATCGATTCCCCTTGTACTTCATTTCATACAATAAGGATTCGACCAGTGCACTTTCTTCAAAAACATACAAAGAAAATACTTGATGAATTGGAAAGGCAGCAAACAGCTGCTGTTTTAATGGCGAGGGTTGCATTAAATGGAAAAAGGTAAGGGGTAAGTTGAGTTCACAGTAAAGACACAATACTTTTTTAGGGGCATGAATGGCGCTTTGACAAGCCAAACAGCGCAAGGGAAAAACTAAATCAAAAACAGTCTGAAGCAGGCGAAAAAGATTAGCAAACATTTCAAGGCGATTTGGTTCTCCCAAAATACGAAAAAGGGTTATTTTTGCAGCATGACAGATTTTAAGAAGATCATTTCCCACGCAAAAGAATACGGTTTCGTATTCCCTTCAAGTGAAATTTATGACGGTTTAAGTGCCGTGTATGACTATGCACAAAATGGCGCCGCTCTTAAGAAAAACATTCGCGACTATTGGTGGAAAGCCATGGTGCAACTCCATAGTAATATCGTGGGGATAGATGCCGCGATTTTTATGCATCCCACGACCTGGAAAGCTTCAGGCCATGTCGATGCATTTAATGATCCGCTAATTGACAATAAAGATTCAAAAAAGCGCTATCGCGCCGATGTTTTAGTAGAAGACTATTGTGCTAAAATTGAAGTTAAGATTGAGAAAGAAGTCAAAAAAGCGGCAAAACGTTTTGGAGAAAGTTTCGATAAAGCTCAGTTTACCTCCACCAACCCAAGGGTGGTGGGTTATCAAGAAAAAATTGATGTCATCTTAAAGCGTTTAGGACAATCATTAGAAAAAGAAGACTTAGCCGATGTCAAAGCGCTAATTGAAGAATTAGAGATCGCCTGTCCAGAATCTGGATCAAGAAACTGGACTGATGTAAAGCAGTTTAATCTAATGTTTGGGACTAAGCTAGGAGCATCTGCAGAGTCAGCGATGGATTTGTATTTACGTCCAGAAACAGCCCAAGGAATTTTTGTCAATTTCCTCAATGTGCAAAAAACAGGACGCATGAAAATTCCTTTTGGAATTGCACAAACAGGGAAGGCCTTTAGGAACGAAATCGTCGCACGACAGTTTATTTTTCGCATGCGCGAATTTGAACAAATGGAAATGCAATTCTTTGTTCCTCCAGGGACACAAAAAGAATGGTATGAAAAATGGAAAGAAACCCGTTTAAAATGGCATTTATCATTAGGAATGGGCGAGGATAATTATCGTTTTCACGATCATGAGAAACTAGCGCATTATGCCGATGCCGCTGCAGATATTGAATTTAAATTCCCTTTTGGATTTAAAGAATTAGAAGGGATTCACTCTAGAACAGACTTTGATCTATCGAGTCATGAAGAATTTTCTGGTAAGAAATTACAATATTTTGATCCAGAACGCAATGAGAACTATGTTCCTTATGTGGTAGAAACATCTATTGGTTTAGATCGTATGTTTTTAGCCACCTTTTCCTGGGCCCTAAGAGAAGAAACACTAGAAGATGGATCACAACGTACTGTTTTAAAACTTCCGGCGGTTTTAGCGCCTACAAAAGTAGCGGTCCTTCCATTAGTCAAGAAAGATGGCTTACCAGATTTAGCGCATGAAATTGTCAATAGTCTAAAATGGGAACAAGCTGTTTCTTATGACGAAAAAGACGCAGTTGGACGTCGTTATCGTCGTCAAGATGCACTGGGTACCCCATACTGTATTACCGTTGACCACCAGTCACTAGAAGACAAGACGGTGACCCTTCGCGATCGTGACAGTATGGAACAAGAACGTATCGCTATTGCAGATTTATCTGCCTATTTAGACGCTAAGCTTAACGTTAAATACTGGTTGAAGAATAGCTAGAATCTTTTGTCAATGGCAAAATTTATTCTTGGATAAGCAGTACCTTCTCGATAGGCATTGTTGGTTTTTTTAAATGCAAAATATCAGCCAACACCTGCGTGAATTTCAAACGTATACTTTTTTTGATTGACCCATTTTCGTCCAATTAAGGCTCCTCCTGCTAGTACAAAAAAGTCTTTTACACCGCTGTTTTTGGATGAATCATAGGTGTAGTCTATAGGATAATAATCATATTCTCCTGAGGTTAAGCTAAGAAATGGCTGGACGAAAAAGCCAGAATTATTGGCATTCTTGCTTTTAAATACAGTCGATAAT
>JAKMGK010000035.1 GCA_022424955.1 Flavobacteriaceae bacterium | reverse complement strand
TACCTTGGCCTTTAGAAAAAGGAGTAGTCACACAAGGATTCGGTCGCCAACGGCATCCTGTAGTGAAAACTACTACGATTCAAAGCAATGGGGTTACCATAGCGACAGCCCCTGCAACCCAAGTGAGAGCAGTTTTTGAAGGAGAAGTAATGTCTGTAGTTACTTTTAAAGGGAGTAATCCATCAGTATTAATTCGTCATGGGAATTACATTACGGTGTATAAAAACCTTGGTAAACTCTATGTTAAAAAGGGTGATAAAGTAAAGGCTAAAGAGGCAATTGGAGAGGTGTTTACTAACCAGCAGACAGGAAAAACAGAAATTCAGTTTAGTATTTTTAACAACGTCAAGGCGCTCAATCCAAAAGGCTGGATTTATCAAATGTGACCTATTTCTCTTCCAGATACCAAGCGTCTTCTTCCAAGTTATACTTTAAAAAATAAAGCATGTTGATGGCTTCTTTTTTGGTATCATACCTTCCATAGGCAACACGGTACAATCCATTAGGATTAGCCTGTGCTAGTGCTGCAGGATAACCTTCATCGATAAGCTGGCTTACTTTTTTTTCCGCATTATCAATCGATCGAAATGACCCTGCAATAACGCTATAATAGGTCTGTTCGGGAGTAATAACTGCAGATGTGGCAGCGACATTTACTTCTACAGCATTAAGCTTACCAAGGTCGAAAGTTGCTTCTTGAACATTTTTTTCAATTTGTTGTTGTGCCTTTTCTTGAGCGAGTATACGCTCTTGAGTAACGTATTGATCGCTAAAATAATAAGCAGCTGATACTAAAGCAACACCAATCAAGCCTATAGCAGCGTAGCGTAATACAGGAGATTTTTTCGATGTAGCCTCATTTTTCTCTGGGGTAAACATCAAATCTTCTTTGTTTGAATTTTCCATAATATTCAGTTTTGAAATTTTATTTAAGGGACTTCTTTGGAAAGAGGACAATCCAAATGAATTCAGATTGAAATTAACTTTTCCCCATGGGACAAATTCTATTCTTCGCGCCTTGTTAAGTCGAATTTCACCTACCCCTGGGAAACGAAGGGTTTGTGTTTGAAGACGACGTTTCCAACTGCTTACCTCCTTTTCAATGAGGCGCAATGATTGTTCATAGGAAACGGCTTCTTTTTGGGCGTAATAATGAGCCAATACTCCGTCATTTGCTGTGAGGAGTTGGTTAAAATTAACTTCTTTACAGGGTGGAGAAAAAGTCCCACTTTCACTTACTCGTGCTTCAAAAGAGCGTGTGAGAAAAGCCCCAAAGTAAGGGATGGTCACACATTCGTGTTGGTAAAGTAATTCTTGTATGTAGCGCGTTAATTGCATTTCAATCAAAAGTAGTAAAATAATGTTATATTTTTAATTGATAAATCAATTTAAGGATTTGTATCTTAGTTTCCCAACCCCATGTCATGAAACGCTTAAAAGCCTGTTTAATCCATCAATCGCTTCTCGGGATGGGATTGCATCGTTCTGTTAAGCTTGTTTCACATTTCGGCTCTTCAGAAGCTGTTTTTAGTACTTCTTTTAAGGATTAGACGTTAGGAGAACGACTTAGTCTTAAAGCGATATTTTTTGGCACACCTGCCTAACCCAAATCACTTTCTTTTTGTGCTGACTCCTCTTTAGTACATTTTTATCAGGGCGAGCTTAACTTTGAGAACTGAAGTTTAATCAGCATCCTAGGAACCAGACAGCACACCCCAAGTAAAAGCATTTTGTGAAGCCTTGATCGAAAGCCTTAAGCTGTTTAATCCAATAATCTGTTCTGGCATAGCTAGAGGAATAGATATCATTGCTCATCTAAGAGCCATTGAGTAGGGTTTACAAACAGTTGCTTGCTCCATACATGGCTTAGAACGAATCTATCCCGCTTAACAAAGTAAATTTTCTCAAGTAATTAGAAAGCAATGATGTTTATTGACAGATTTTCTTCTAAATGCGCCATTTAGAAGATAAAATTTTATACAGCGACTAATAACCAAGATGGCCCATGCTGCTGTAGTAATTGAAACTTGAGAAGCAGGAGGGAGTATGAATACGTCAAATCTAGCACACCGTTATGGAAGGGAACTTTTTGCGGCACCAGGAAGACCAATAGACATCAAAATCGAAGGCTGTCATCATCTTATTTTTCAGTACAAAGCACAGTTGCTTTCCGATCTAAAACAATTGATACACGCACGCCTTGGGATGAAGGACAGAGAAACAGATAAAGTCTCGAATTCACAAAGCCTTATTTATGTCTTTAGACGAAGAGGAACAAAAGGTTTATAGCATACTTTCTCAAAAAACAAAAGTTCCCCTTGATGAGCTCGCTTTGGAACCGGGATAGAGGGTAAGTACTAATTCTTTACAACTAATACAAATGGAAATGAAAGGCCTGATCCGTGCCTTACCAGGAAAACAATTTGAGTGGATCTAATAGCCAACTTTATCTCGGACCCTCAACAGTACTTCGTGTGCCACTTTTCTCGCTTTTTCAGCACCTTTGGCAAGAGCTATATGGAC
>JAKMGK010000065.1 GCA_022424955.1 Flavobacteriaceae bacterium | reverse complement strand
AATTAACTCTTTTATATAAAATGATTTAAAGTGTTAATAGCCCAATATAAAAGGTTAAAAACTCTATTAATTTATTTTTTCCAAAGCTTTCTTAAAAAAGTAATACCGCTATTCACAAACAATAATAAGCATCATAAATTAATTTAATTTAAAAAAAGAATAATGAATATTAATATAGTTGTTCATAAAAGCTGTTCTGTTGTGGTTTTAAAGAAGTAGTTTTGTAGACGAGATGGGAAAAGCAAAAAACAAGTACCGCCACATTGAAAAAAAGATGCTTTCTTTTTTTAGAGAAAATCCAGGCAAAGAATACAATTACAAACAGATTGCAGCAGTTTTAAATATGCGTGATACAAGAGGTAGAAATGAATTAATCAAATTTCTTAACCTTAACGTGGCGAGCAAGCAATTATTAAGCCCCAGTAAAGGTAAGTATACACTAGCTGTTACTAAAAAACAGTATCATCAAGGAATTTTAGACGTTACTTCTTCTGGAAGAGGCTTTGTTATTTGCGAAGATTTAGAGCAAGATATCAGTATTCCAAAAAACGGTATCAATAAGGCATTTAATGGAGATCTAGTAGAAGTCTACTGTTACAAACGGAAAAAAAACGGAAGCATAGAAGGTGAAATAGTCAATATTATTGAACGAAAGAAAACCACTTTCGTTGGGGTATTGCAAATTGAAAAAAATTACGCTTTCGTTTTAACCCGAGGGGCAAGAATGTACACCGACTTTTTTATTGATAAAAAGCAACTTACCCCAGATTATAAAGACGGAGATAAAGTTCTGGTACGTTTTGACGAATGGCCTAAACGAGCAGAATCTCCTTTAGGAACGCTCATTGAAAATTTTGGTTCACCAGGTGAAACAGCAACAGAGATGCACGCTATTTTATCTGATTATGGGTTACCTTTACGTTTTCCTGAAGAAGTTGAAGCTGCAGCTGCAGAAATTGACCAAAGTATAACAGAAGAAGAAATTAAAAAAAGAAGGGATTTTAGAAAGGTCTTAACTTTTACGATTGATCCTAAAACTGCCAAAGATTTTGACGATGCTTTATCTTTTCAAATATTAGGAGAGGATTTATATGAGGTAGGGATACATATTGCAGATGTTTCCCATTATGTGCAACCGGGAAATATTCTTGACCAAGAAGCATTAGATCGAGCAACGTCGGTTTACCTAGTTGATCGTGTTGTTCCCATGTTGCCTGAAGTGTTATCCAATCGTGTTTGCTCACTTCGCCCCCATGAAGAAAAATATACTTTCTCTGCTGTTTTTCAAATTAATAAAAAAGGAACTATTAAGAAAGAGTGGTTTGGAAGAACAGTTATTTATTCAAATCATCGTTTTGCCTATGAAGAAGCCCAAGATATTATCGAAACACAAAGTCCTGTGGTCTCTAAAAAACACTCTTTACGCAACGGATCTTATAGGGTAGATGAAGCAACTTTTAATGCGATTACTACCCTAGATAAAATTGCTAAAAACCTTCGGAAAGATCGCATGAAAAATGGCGCAATCTCTTTTGATCGGGTCGAAGTAAATTTTAATCTAAAAGACGATAATACCCCAGAAAGTGTCTTTTTTAAAAGCTCAAAAGATGCGAATAAGCTTATTGAAGAATTTATGCTTTTAGCAAATAAGCAAGTCGCGCGTTTTGCAGGAAAAAGAGACAAACCATTAGCGATGGTGTATAGAATTCACGATGAACCAGATCCCGATAAATTGAATAATTTACAAACAGTCGTGGCTGGGTTTGGTTATCAACTAAATTTAAAAACAAAGAATGTTAGCCAGTCTATCAATAAACTTTTATTAGATACTCAGGGAAAACAGGAACAAAATATGATCGATACCCTTACTATTCGTTGTATGAGTAAGGCAGAGTATACCACACAAAATATTGGTCATTACGGATTAGCTTTTGATTATTACGCACATTTTACTTCCCCGATTCGACGTTATCCCGATGTGATGGTGCACCGTTTATTAGCACAGCATCTCAATAAAGAAAAATGGCCTTCGATTGATCTTATAGAAGAAGCAAGTGCCCACTCTTCTCAACGTGAACAACTCGCGACAAAAGCAGAGCGTGATTCTATCAAGTTTATGCAAATCAAATTTATGGAAAACCATATTGGAGAAGAATTTGACGGAGTGATTTCTGGGGTAACAGATCGTGGTATTTACGTAGAGATCATAGAAAATAAATGTGAGGGTATGATCAGAATCAAAGACGTACCTGGAGATTATTTTTTCTTTGATGAACGCAACCACGCTCTAATAGGAGAAAGAACTAAGAAAATCTATCAATTAGGGGACCTAGTAAAAGTTACTGTTGCAAAAGCAGACTTGATAAAACGACATTTAGACTTTACCATGGTTCAAGAAGACCAATAATTATTATCTTTAAAATCAAACCTTACTTGATATGAAAAAGTTATTCTTTCTTTTCTTTCTCGCTTTAACCGCAAATCTATCTGCCCAAAAAACAAAAGAAGTATCCATTTCCCCTTTTTTAGGCGTTAAAGTATATTCTGGAATTCACGTTAAATTAATTCCATCTGATACCAATAAAATGGTTATTTCTGGAGAAAATATAGAAACGGTTGTCTTTACCTTAAAGAAAGATATTCTAAAAGTAAGACATAGTATCGACCAGCTTTTAAATCCGTCAAACACTTATGTAGAGCTACATTTCACCGAAGATCTTGATGCCATTCAAAGTTATCAAGGCAGTACCATTGAATCAACAGCAGAAATCAAAACAACTAGTATTATTATCAAGGTTCACGAGGGATCTAGCCAAACATTAAATATTACGTCAGAGAAGATTGATTCAAAAGTTAAATCTGGAGGAATTTTAAATATTAGCGGAAAAACGACTTCACATAGTTTATCTATTTTAGGAGGTGGTATTTGTGAAGCAGAAAATTTATTGACAGAACAATCCACTGTTAAAGTTACTGCTGGAGGAGTTGCTTATTTACATGCCACAGAATTATTAGATGCTACAGTTAGTGTGGGCGGAACTGTTCGTATTCATGGAAAACCAACTAAATTAATTCGTAAAAAAGTTATCGGAGGAACCATAGTAGAAATGGATTAAAAGAAAAAACCCATCTTAAAAGACGGGTTTTTTTAGAGGCACCGAGCGGATTCGAACCGCTGTACAAGCTTTTGCAGAGCTCTGCCTAGCCACTCGGCCACGGTGCCATACCTCAAAAATACGTTTTTATTTTTTTAAGAAGAAGCTCTCTTCCCTTTTCTTTCTACACTTACATAAGCAACATTTCCACCTATAGGTGGGTTTAATTTCTGAACTTCTATAGTGACTTCTTCCACTGTTTCGTGCTCCTCTAAAATGCGATCAATAATTCTTTGAACTACAGTTTCTAATAGTTTTGCTCTTATTTTCATTTCCTCAAATACAATAGTATAGATGGCGACATAATCTACTGTATCGTTTAAATCATCTGTTTTAGCAGATTTATCTAGATCTGTTTTTACTTCTGCATTGACAATATAGTCACTTCCAATTTTTGCTTCTTCCTCCATACAACCGTGGTTAGTATGAACCTTTATATCGTGAACTCTAATGATCCCCATTTATTTTTTTTGTTAAAGATATAATTCATCTATTAATCTTAAGCACCCCAGCCTTTTTAATATCTTTGCCAAAAGTTTTTTTATGTCAGAAGAGAATGCACCATTACATTTTATCGAACATATTATTGAAGAAGATCTATCGAATGGATTTGATCAAAATAAAATTCGTTTTAGGTTTCCACCAGAACCTAATGGGTATCTCCATGTAGGACACTTAAAAGCCATTGCGTTAAACTTTAATTTAGGACAGCGATATAATGCTCCAGTTAATCTAAGATTTGATGACACTAACCCTGTTAAAGAGAATCAGGTTTTTGTCGATGCAATCAAAGAAAACATACAATGGTTAGGGTATCAATGGGATAAAGAATGTTATGCTTCAGATTATTTTGAACAGCTATATCAATGGGCAATTTACCTTATTAAAGAAGGAAAAGCTTATATCGATCCACAAGACTCTTCTACCATAGCAGAACAAAAGGGGACTCCCACACAAACAGGAACCAATAGCCCATTTCGCGATAGACCTATAGAAGAAAACCTTAGGTTGTTTGAAGAAATGAAGGCAGGGAAACATCCAGAGGGATCACATGTTTTACGGGCTAAGATTGATATGGATTCGCCTAATATGTTAATGCGTGATCCTGTGATGTATCGTATTCTTTTTAAACACCATCATAGAACTTCAGACGCTTGGTGTATTTACCCTATGTATGATTGGACCCATGGCGAGTCAGATTACATCGAGCAAGTTTCACACTCTCTCTGTACGCTTGAATTTAAACCTCATAGAGAGCTTTACGAGTGGTTTTTAGATCAACTCCCCTCTTATAATGACTTACGCCCTTACCAAAGAGAATTTGCCCGTTTAAACTTATCTTATACTGTTACCTCTAAAAGAAAATTAGCTCAGCTTGTTGATGAGCAGTTTGTCAACGGTTGGGATGACCCAAGAATGCCCACTATTTCTGGCATGCGCCGAAGAGGTTATCCACCTCAAGCTTTAATCAATTTTGTTACTACTGCTGGAATTTCCAAACGTGAAAATGTTATTGACGTTTACCTGCTTGAATACTGTGTACGCGAAGAGTTAAATAAAACTTCTGCCAGAGTTATGGCAGTTGTGAATCCTGTTAAATTGGTTATTACGAATTATCCTGAAGACAAAACAGAAAAACTCTCAGCAGTCAATAACCCAGAAGACGAATCTCAGGGCACGAGAACGCTTCCTTTTTCAAAAGAATTATACATTGAAAGAGAAGACTTTAAAGAAGAGGCAAACCGAAAATTTTTCCGTCTTACATTAGGGAAAGAAGTACGCCTTAAAAACGCATATATTGTTAAAGGTGAGTCTGTTATAAAAGACAATGACGGAAATATTACCGAAATCCATTGTACTTATGACCCAGAGAGTAAAAGCGGGTCGGGATCAGAGGCTAGTATGCGTAAAGTGAAAGGAACCATTCATTGGGTAAGTGTTGCACATGCTATAGATGCAACGGTGAGAAACTACGATCGTTTGTTTAATGACGAAAGTCCCGATCAACACAAAGAGAAATCCTTTTTAGACTTTGTTAACCCAGATTCCTTTTCTATACAAAATGCTAAAATTGAACCCTCATTAGCATCGCTAGCTATTGGAGAGAGAGTACAATTTCAGCGTTTAGGTTATTACACATTGGATAAAGATGCCACTTCATCCAACCTAGTTTTTAATAAAATTGTTGGGTTAAGAGACACATGGGCTAAGAAGCAGTAGCACTGCCGCCTTTATTTTTTTTGTTTTGTTCTTTCATCGCTTCACCAATTTGATTACTTGCGGTAAATGAAGCCACCATATTATTAAGCATATCACTTCCGGCTTGTGGTGAATTAGGGAGTAGAATCAAATTGCTATTCGTCTCTTCTCCTATGGATTGTAAGGTGTCATAATGTTGTGTTACAACAATTAATGCAGAAGCTTCCTGAGAGTTAATGCCCACATTGTTCAACACATCGACAGACTCTTCTAGACCACGCGCTATTTCTCTTCGTTGATCTGCGATACCTTGCCCTTGTAATCTTTTACTTTCAGCTTCAGCTTTTGCTTTTTCTACAATTAATATACGTGCTGCATCCCCTTCATATTGAGCTGCTACCTTCTCACGTTCTGCTGCATTAATACGGTTCATTGCCTCTTTAACTTGTTGGTCAGGGTCAATATCTGTCACTAATGCCTTGATGATATCATAACCATAGTTGATCATCGCATCATTAAGTTCTCTTTTTACAGCATTTGCAATATCGTCTTTCTTTTCAAAGACGTCATCTAGTTTCATTTTAGGAACCTCTGCTCTCACAACATCGAATACATAAGAAGTGATTTGATCTTGAGGGTAGTCTAACTTATAAAAGGCATCATAGACCTTGTCTGATAATACTTTATATTGCACAGAAACCTTCAGTTTAACAAACACATCATCTTTCGTCTTTGTTTCTACAATAACATCTAATTGTAATATTTTAAGACTTAATCTACCAGCGACTTTATCGATTAAAGGAATTTTGATATGTAAACCTGGTTGACGAATGACCAAAAACCGACCAAATCGTTCTATGATCGCAGCGGTTTGTTGTTTTACGATAAATAGACCCGATAAAATTATAAGGACTAAGAAAAATAATAGGATATACGTTGTAATACTCATTTGGGTTTAGATTTTAAGATTGTACACTAATTAGACGTTCTAATCTTCTTAAAGTTACATCTTTTCCTATAACCGTCAACAAGGGGATCAAATTTGGTCCAGACAAGGATCCTACAACGGCGACTCGCAGCACCTGCATAAATGCTCCTAAGCCAATATCATTTTCTTCCCCACTCTTTTGCATAAAATCTTTTAACTTCTCAATTTCGTTATCTGTTATACCCTCTTTGAGCAATGAGCCCACCTTTGAGATATCGATTTTAGCGATACGTTTTAACGACTTTGCATCATAATCAACAGGGTCGTTTATAAAGCAATCCGCTTCTTTCTCTATATCACTTAATAATACAAGTCTTTCCTTAATTAAACTTACCGCTGCGTTCAATTGTTCTCCCACAGCTTCTTTCAATTCTTCAAAGTAAGGGTTATAACGATTTATTAACTCTCCCTCACTCAACGCGGCTAAATGTTGTTGATTTACCCACTTTGCCTTTTCATAATCAAACCTGGCTCCTCCCTTTTGAATGGCCTTTACATCAAATGTATTTTCCATTTCTTTAAGAGACAAGATTTCTTTTTCTCCTAAACTCCATCCCAACTGTGCGATATAATTGATGTGAGCTTCTGGTATAAAACCATTTTCTTTATATCCACTTGACTCATTCCATGCCATTGGGAAAACCGGATAACCATTTTTATCTCCGTCACGTTTACTCAATTTACCTTTCCCTGAAGGGTTTAGTATTAACGGTAAATGCATAAATTGAGGTTCCTCCCATCCAAATGCGTCATATAAAAGTTGGTGAATCGGTAGAGAAGGTAACCATTCTTCCCCGCGAATCACAGTAGTGATTTTCATCAAGTGGTCATCAACTACATTAGCAAAATGATAGGTTGGCATTCCATCTTTCTTCATTAAAATTTTATCCTCCAGTTCATTTGAGTTTACCCTAACGACGCCCCTTACAAGGTCACATGTAACCACATCTTGATTGGGTTCTACTTTCAATCTAACGACATAATCTCCTTTTTCGATTAACGCTTCAGATTCATCTGTAGATAAACTCAAACTGTTTCTAAATTCTTTTCTATTGTCGGCACTGTATTTAAAAGCTCCTTTCAACCTTTCGGCTTCTGTTCTAGCAATGGCCAACTCATCATTGGAGTCAAATGCATAATAAGCTTTTCCATTACTAAGTAATGCTTTAATGTATTGTGCATAGATTTCTTTTCTTTCGTTTTGTCGATAGGGACCGTATTCCCCCCCTTTAAAAGGGTCTTCGTCTGGTTGAATATTACACCATTCTAAACTTTTATGAATGTATTCTTCACTTCCTTCTACTTTTCTATTTTGATCTGTATCTTCTACCCTTAGTATAAAAACACCTTTATGTTTTTTAGCATACAAATAATTAAATAAAGCCGTACGAAGACCACCTATATGTAATGGTCCTGTGGGACTGGGAGCAAATCGAACTCTTTCCATTAAGAATATTTTTTACAAAGATACATGCATTGAC
>JAKMGK010000021.1 GCA_022424955.1 Flavobacteriaceae bacterium | reverse complement strand
ACTATAGGGTGAATCAAGGTGCGAATGTTTTGGGCTATGTAAGCGAGGTAAATAACAACGATCTCAAAAAAGACGATTACTATCGACTCGGAGAAATAATTGGACGACAAGGGGTAGAAAAATCCTATGAAAAGCAATTAAGAGGAATCAAAGGAAAACGCTTCCTTCAAAAGGATCGCTTTAATCGAATATTAGGGACTTATAAAGAAGGCCTATATGATGTGGCTCCTACTCCAGCAAAAAACATCACCCTTACGCTAGATGCTCAACTACAAGCCTATGGGGAAAAGTTGATGCAAAATAAGCGTGGTGGAATTGTTGCCATTGAACCTGCTACGGGGGAAGTACTCGCCCTTGTCAATGCTCCTTCTTATGACCCTAGTATCTTAGTAGGTAGGAAGAGATCTTACAACTACCGTAAACTCGCAAACGATACCCTTGCAAAACCCCTCTTTGATCGTGGACTACTCGCCCAGTATCCTCCTGGCTCGCCTTTTAAAACATTAAACGCCTTAATTGCCTTACAAGAAGAGGCAATCACCCCAAAAACAAAACACCGCTGTAATCGTGGACATTATTACGCCAGAGGTGCTTTTATGGAATGTCATTGTAGAAGAGGCACCCGCAACGACTTACTCAGTGCTATTTATAAATCTTGTAATACCTATTTTTCGCATACTTACAGGGCCATCATTGAAAAATATCCCACACCAGAAGAAGGAGTCGATCAATGGAAAGAGCATTTAAAAAGTTTCGGTTTAGGGAATTATCTGGGCTATGATTTATCTATTGGACGTCCTGGCCATGTCCCCGGGGCTGCCTATTACAATCGCGCTTATAACAACGGAGGTTGGAAAGCGCCCACCATTATCTCAAACGCCATAGGGCAAGGAGAATTATTAACCACTCCTATACAGCTTGCTAACTTTACCGCTGCTATTGCCAATAGAGGTTTTTACTATACTCCGCATTTTGTCAAAGCGGTAGAAGGAGATTCTCTCAAACAAAAATTCACCAAAAAAATCACCAGTATCGACCCAGAGCATTTTGAGGTTGTCATTGATGGTATGCATAAGGTTGTGGAAAGAGGAACGGCTAGAATTGCCCGTATCAAAGGTATTGAAGTCTGTGGTAAAACGGGAACAGCTGAGAATTTCACGCGTATCGATGGAGAAAGAAAACAATTGACCGACCATTCTATTTTTGTGGCATTTGCTCCAAAAGACGACCCCAAGATAGCCATTGCTGTTTTTATTGAAAATGGTTATTGGGGAGCGCGCTGGGCCGCCCCTATCGCCAGTTTGATGATTGAAGATTACCTCAATGGAACGGTCAAAAGAAAATGGCTTGAAAAGCGCATGGTAGAGGGAAGTCTAGCACATGAATATTTAAAACCCATTTCTGGGGAACCCTTTGAAATCAATGAATAGAACGTTTAAATTAGACTGGCTTGTATTGTTGATCTATCTCCTCTTGGTCTCCTTTGGGATAACAAATATCTATTCTTCAACTTTTGATGCTAATCAAACAGAGCTGTTTAATCTAAGCCGTTCCATTGGGAAGCAAATGATCTTTTTTATCGTTAGCCTTGCTACCGGAATATTTGTTTTAGCCGCTCCAGTAAAAATATTTGAACGTTTTGCCAGCGTGATTTATTTGGTAATTATCTTACTATTAATTGGCTTGTATCCCTTTGGGAATACGATTTCTGGTGCGCGTTCATGGTATAACTTTGGCTGGATTGGGTTACAGCCTGCAGAATTTGCAAAAGTAGCTGTTGCACTTGCTGTCGCTAAACTGCTAAGCGAAATACAAATCGATATTCGCCGATTTAGTTCTTTGCTCCAAATCCTCTTAATTATTGCTTTACCCATGGGACTCATCTTGATACAACCAGATGCAGGATCTGCACTAGTCTTTGGGGCATTTATTTTTGTATTGTTTAGAGAGGGCTTACCAGTACGCTATATTTTAGTCACTGCAGGAATGATTTTCTTTTTTATTCTCACCCTTATCGCACCACTTCCCTTTGTTTATGTGAGTATAATTTTTGTTATCATTTCATTGTATTTTTTCTCCAAAAAAGTCAATAAAAAAGTTGCTTTCTTACCGTATTTAATGTTTATAGTATTGAGTTCTGGATATGTATATTCTGTGGATTATATCTTTAATGAAATTTTTGAACAACGGCATAGAGACCGCTTTAACATTGTCCTTGGGAAAGAAGTTGACACCCAGGGAATAGGCTATAATCTCAACCAATCAAAAATTGCTATTGGATCTGGTGGCTGGGAAGGAAAAGGCTTTTTACAAGGCACTCAAACCAAAGGAGGCTTTGTCCCAGAGCAACACACTGATTATATTTTTAGCACCATAGGAGAAGAGTGGGGGTTTTTAGGAAGTGCAAGTGTTGTCCTATTATTTAGTCTATTGATTTTACGTATTTTAAGTCGTGCAGAAGCACAAAAAAATAAGTTTGCCCGTATCTATGCCTACAGTGTTGCTAGTATAATTTTCGTTCACTTCTTTGTGAATATTGGTATGTCAATTGGATTAGTTCCCACCATTGGGATTCCATTGCCCTTTATTAGTTATGGTGGATCAAGTTTAATGGCTTTCACCATCTTAATCTTTATCTATCTCAACCTTGATGCTAACCGAATGAACGAAGCTAATTTTTAATATCCAAAGCGTCCCTTAAGGCATTGCCTAACATCATAAAGGCTAAAACTATACTCATAATCGCTAGTCCAGGAATAATAGCGAGATAAGCTTTCCCTAACAATATATACCTAAAGTGATCTTTAATCATACCTCCCCAGCTGGGGATGGGGGGTTGTGCTCCAATCCCTAAAAAACTCAATCCACTTTCGATCAAAATGGCACTAGCAAAATTAGCTGTTCCTATCACAATCAAAGAGGGAATTAATAGTGGAAATATATGATGAACAAAAATCCTTGTAGAAGAAAAGCCCATTCCTTTTGCCGCTTGAATAAAGGTTTGTTCTTTGATAGATAATACAAGCCCTCGCACTAAGCGTGCGACTTCTACCCACATGGTTAATCCCACTGCAATAAAAACTTGCCAAAAACCTTTTCCTAACGCTAGTGTTATAGCTATTACCATCAACAGACTGGGGATACTCCAAACCACATTAATCAACCATAGTATAAATTGATCTGTCTTCCCCCCTAGATATCCTGCTACACCTCCTAAAATAATACCAACAACTAAAGAAATCAAAACTGCAATAAACCCTATTGACAAAGAAATTCGAGCCCCAAAGAGTAAACGGCTTAAAAGGTCTCGCCCAAATTTATCTGTTCCCAATATAAATTTTTGAGTCCTGATATAGTTTTGTTCTATGGATTGCTGTGATAAATTGACGGGAAATACATCTTGATCAACCGACTGGTAATACTCTTGACTACTCCCATAGGAACGATAAAATAGAATCCCCTCTTTCCAATAGTAATCTTCTAAAGGAATTTCTTCCAATAACTCCCCTGTTTGAGAAGGAATAGATAAAAGTAGAACCTTGAAGCCGGGAGATTTAGAGTGTATAGAGACATGCATTTGATTGGCATGTAAAGTGTTGTCTGGCGCAAGAAAACCTGCTCCAATGGCACAAAAAGTAATGATACAAATAAAAGCTAGGCTTATGCCTCCTAATGGATTTTTAAGCACCTTTAAAGAAGTAGGCCACTGCTCCAATACCTTATTGTTTTATTTGGGCGATCGAGCGTTTATTCCCTTTGAGTTTAGTTAAATCACTTAAGACATTTATTGCTTCATCAACATAAATATCCTTCCCTAAACTTTCTTCCCAACGCACTCTCTTCTCTTTAGAGATAGCGTCTTTTTGAATTAAAGGTAAATCTTTCTCAAGGGCTTTGAAAGAAAGTATATTTTTAAACTCCTTTAACTTTTCAAACTTCTCTGCTTGCTGATCAATAGATTCATTTTTAGACAAGTAAGCTTCAAAATTAAGGGGGAAATCATAATTGTTTTGTCTTGATTTTACCCATTTAGCCTGTTCATCAATCAATTGAACAAAAGGATTATCTGCCAGCCGCTTTTGGCTTCGTTCAATAGCATATTTATATTGATCTCCAGAGGACCACAAGGTGTAATCTGTAGGAGATATTTTATCCCATTCTAAGGGATTATCTTGATCTTTTTCTCCTGTATCGATATAAGCATAACGATTAGGAAAAATAATATCACTTTTTACCCCTTCTAATTGGGTTGATCCTCCATTAATACGATAAAACTTATCGGTAGTTAACTTCATAGCCCCTAGGTCGCCATAGGTATTATTAGAAATAATTTGATTTAAGTCAATAACATTTTGGACAGTCCCTTTTCCAAAGGTTTGTTTACTCCCTAAAACAATGGCGCGTTTATAATCTTGTAATGCGGCAGCTAATATTTCTGAGGCGGAAGCCGAAAATTCATTAACCATAATAACTAATGGACCATCCCATTCGATTGATTTATCTAGGTCACTGAGAATCTGTTTTTGTCCTCCAGTAGATTTAACTTGAACAATGGGGCCATCTTCGATAAAATAACCTGCCATATCTACAACGGTTTGCAGGGATCCACCACCGTTGTTTCTCAAGTCAAAAACAATTCCCTCTACTCCTTCTGCTTTTAGTTTTGCAATTTCATTTTTAACATCTGTTGCAGCATTGCGATTTCCATAGTCAGTGAAATCAACATAAAAACGCGGAAGGTGAATTAAACCAAATCGTTGATTGTTTTTTTCTATGATGGTCGATTTAGCGAAAACTTCTTCTAACTCTATAACATCTCTAGTAATAGGGACAACAGTAATGGAACCATCGACCTTTTTTATGGTCAAAAAAACCTGAGTCCCTTTAGGTCCTTTGATCAATTTAATCACATCGTCTAAACGCATTCCTACAACGTCTACTGGAGTTTCGTCAACTTGTGCAACCTTAAGAATTTTATCGCCAGGCTCAATCAACTTTCCTCGCCAAACTGGACCGCCTGAGATCACCTCAACAATTTCAATTTCTTGATTTCGTTTTGTTAGCCTTGCACCAATCCCTTCAAATTTCCCAGAAATATTTTGATCGAAACGGTCTTTAGCGCTAGGGGCCAAGTAACTGGTATGTGGATCGAATTGAAGTGCAATTGCATTGACATAAACAGAAAAGAAGTCGTTTCGATTGAGATCGTCACGGGCTTCAAAAAAGTATTTCATGTCTTCTTTTAAGACCTCGCGCGTTTCTACTTCTAGGGCAACATCTGATTTGACTACATAGGTTGAATCAGCAGCTTTTTTATCTTCTTCTCGCTCTTTTAATCCTGCATAAATCCCTAGTGCATTAAACTTTAAAAACTTTCTCCAAACAGTTTTTAATTCTGATAAAGATTGCGCATAAGGAACGTTTTCATAATCTGTATTGATCCTCTCTTCTTTTGAAAAATCAAATGGTTTTTTCAATAAGTCAGGGTAAAACGCTTTGACTTGTTCCATTCGTTGAAGAAACTTTTCATGCGAAAGATTAAAAAAATCGACTTTCGATGCCTTGATTTGATCATCAATTTTTCTTTTATAATTATTGAAATTATTGATGTCTGCTTTAATAAAAAATTGATGTCTTCCATCTAGTCCATTGAGATAATTCATGTAGACATTTTCTGAAAAAGAATCATCTATCTGTGAGGGAGAAAAATGCCCTCTGTTCAAAACATAAGAGATGATTTCAACAAGTAATTTATCTTTTGATGGGTTTTTTATTGTTTTTGTAAATGCAACTAAGGTCAATCCACCAACCAACAACAAAGATAAAGCAGCAATTTTTTTCATAGCATTTGGATTAGCGTACTAATATATTGAATTGACGACGTCTTAGCAAGCAACCATCCCCTTTTTGACGCTATTTTAACAGCCTAGGAAAGTATTTTCTTACCTTAGCTAAAAAAGATCTCATGTCGAAAAGACCCTTAATTTTAGTCACAAATGACGATGGAATAACTGCTCCAGGAATTCGTGCACTTATTGAAGTAATGAACGGTATTGGCGATGTAGTGGTGGTTGCCCCAGACAGTCCGCAATCTGGTATGGGTCATGCCATTACCATTAATTCAACTCTTGAATGCACGGCAATCAATGTAGATGGAGGACAGCAAAAGGAATATCAAAGCTCTGGCACTCCCGCAGATTGTGTTAAGCTAGCCATTAATGAGTTGATGGATCGAAAACCCGATTTATGCGTTTCTGGTATTAATCACGGATCTAATTCTTCTATAAACGTAATCTATTCTGGAACCATGAGTGCCGCTGTAGAAGCGGGTATAGAGGGTGTACCTGCCATTGGTTTTTCACTTTGCGACTATCGATGGACAGCAGATTTTGAACCCCTCAAACCTTATATTGACAAGATTGTTCGCAATGCTTTAGAAGAAAAAATTCCCTCAGATGTTGTCTTAAATGTAAACTTCCCCTTGAGAAATCAACAAGACATTAAAGGGATTAAAATTTGTCGTCAAGCCAAGGCACACTGGGTAGAGAAATTTGATAAAAGACAAAGTCCCATGGGCAAAGATTACTACTGGCTTACTGGAGAATTTATTAATGAAGATCGTGGGGAAGATACAGATGAAGCTGCTTTAGCCCAAGGGTATATTTCCATAGTACCCACTCAATTTGACCTTACCGCCCATCACGCTATACAAAAATTAAATACTTGGAGTTTTGAGGAATAAAGAGAAATTAATTGGTGCTGTCATAGGGTTTGTTTTAACTTTTATAGGGATGGTACTATTTACCCTCTACTTTTCAGAAGCAAATATTTTTAGCAGTTTTAAACTATTGTATCAGGGGAAAAAATTAGGTTCATTGATTAGCCTTGGGGCCTTATTAAACCTACCCGTATTTTTTATCTTGATTAGGAGAAGAGACTATCAAACTGCCTCTGGCTTAGTGAGTCTTTTGATTCTTTTAGTCGTTGTGGTAGCAATCCTCAAAGTCTTATAGATGAAATATTATATCATTGCTGGAGAAGCTTCTGGTGACTTACACGGTTCTAACTTGATGAAGGCCATTAATTTAGAAGATCCTTCTGCAGATATTCGCTTTTGGGGAGGCGAAAAGATGGCTGCGCAAGGAGGTACGATTGTCAAGGACTATAAAGAATTAGCTTTTATGGGGTTCTGGGAGGTGCTAATTAATCTTAAGACCATTTTAAATAATCTTGCTTTCTGCAAAAAAGATATTTTGCGTTTTCAGCCCGATGTGCTGGTCTATATCGATTATCCAGGGTTCAATATGCGTATTGCGCAATGGGCCAAAAAGCAAGGAATCCCAAACCACTATTATATCAGCCCGCAGATCTGGGCGTGGAAAGAAAATCGTATCAAAAAAATTAAACGCGATCTGGATGCTCTATATGTGATTTTGCCCTTTGAAGCCCCTTATTTTAAAGAAAAACATCATTATGATGTCACTTTTGTTGGGCATCCATTGACTCAAGTCATTCAAGAAGAACGTCAAGAAAAGGAAACGTTAACGCATTATATAAAAGACAATGATAAACCTATCATAGCCCTTTTACCAGGGAGCAGAAAACAAGAGATTAATAAGGTGATGCCAGTTTTTTTATCTGTGATTGATCGTTTCCCACATTACCATTTTGTAATTGCTGGTGCTCCAGGTATAGATCCACAATGGTATCAAAAATTTACTTTACACCCTTCTGTCTCCCTTTTACACAATCAAACTTATGCCCTTTTGAAAAATGCTTATGCGGCCATTGTAACAAGTGGAACCGCTACCCTTGAAACGGCACTTTTTGGTGTCCCTCAAATGGTGTGTTATAAAAGCAGTGGCCTTAGTTATGCCATTGCAAAGCGTATTGTTAAGCTTGAATATATCTCCCTTGTCAATTTGATTTTACAAAAAGAAGTAGTCAAAGAACTTATTCAAGAGGATTGCACCCATGAAATGATCACAAGTACATTAACAAGTTTAGGAGAAGAAAAAGTGAGAAAGCAAATTGAAAACGACTATCTAGGCTTAACAAAACTGTTAGGGGAAAAAAATGCCAGTCAAGAGGTCGCACAAGCCATTATTACTGACCTACAATAAACTCTTTTGTATATTTAAAGGGTGAAGCCCTTCTCTTTACATCTTATACCATCCTTACTGGTATTCGTCTCAGGCGTTTATATCGCCTATCAAACTGATCCACTGTATCTAGGGATTGACGGACTGCTATGCCAAATTATACTGGGATTTTTTTCTTTATTTCCTCCCTTTAAGAAGCAAACATTTTTTTCTGGGGCTTTGCTTTTATGGGGTGAGATATCTAGTAGGAAATATCATATTCCTTATCACTTTGCTTCAACAGTGGTTCCTTAATTCAATTAATTTGTCGTAAAACTTACTTCATTTCCATAATATACTTCATTACAATCCTCCACAAATGCTCGAACATAATAGGTGGTGGCTGGAAGAATATTTCGATAAATATTAATGTTTTCAGAAGTAACTCCCCCACCTTTTTCTTCATAAAATGGATCAGCACTATTGTCTCCAGCATAAGTAGGGTTTGGCGAAGTACTAAAGACTACCCCTCTCTTTTCAAACACTACAAAAGAGTTTGTACCCTTAGTGATATTAACACCCGTTTCGTACTGGTTAGTTGCGCTATTAAATAAAACATTATCAGTCGTTAAAATTGGGTCACCCCTAAGATTTAAATCTTGAAAGCAATAAGTATTAGTCGCATTCCCACTAATCGTTAGGCCTTCTGGACTACAGTCAAAACTGTCATTATTAAATACATACATTTCACAGGGAAAATTATTACTCACATCAAGCATAGCATTGTTCCTAATATATATCCCATCATAAACCTTTTTAAGACTATTTAGCTCAATTCTAGTAAGAGAATCATTGTCATAAATCGAAAATGAAGTAGATCGATTTCCACTTCTACCTGTCTCAAATAACAATGGGGCTTTTATTCGCTTTAGAGAATTACTCATGTTAATTATAAAGTAATGACCTACATTATTTATAGAGTCTAACTTTATCGTATTGACTGCATTATTATTTGACATTATTATTCTTTGTGTGGACAAAAATGAGGGAAGAACAATATTTCTTAAACTTGAATTATTATAAAGCTCTAAACCATAATAAATATTTCCATAAGTTGTTATTTTTAAGTCGACCAAATTCAAGGTGTCCAGTTGAGAATTATTTGAAATATCGATATATTCTATCTCCTTCACTTTAGGAAATAAAATCTCTGTTAAAGAAGTATTATCAATGTCTAATCGATTATCTATTTTTCTTAATTCTGGTGCATAAATAGATTCGATTGAAAAGTCATTTTTTATTTCGACTCTTGCAGTAATAGTATCTAATCTAGGGAAGTTTGCCTTTTTAATATTTCTACTCACTATGTTAGAGGATTTCCAATAAAAATTTCTAATCTTTTCAATTCTTTTAAAAGTAATCTCAGAAAGCACTGTTACTGGATAGCTGTCAATATTAAAATCTCCAGAAACATTGGTAAAGTTGTAAATATGGTTGAGATTAGGGTTGTTAGATTCAACATCAATTTGTTCTCCATAGATAATATCCCCATTCACGGTTTCACAAAAAGCACGAATATAGATTGGGGCATTTAAAGGTATGTTATTAAAGCTTCCTTCTACCCTGGGAGGACTAGCCGCCCAGTCCCCTGTACCTGTATTGTTTAATCTAAAAATATTGTCTGCAACAGTAGGGAATCCGGTGGTGTTGTAACAGATACCCCCGGCCACAATCGCCCCTATATTAGGGGTGTTAATTTCTGCCCCAAAGCCAAGGCTGTTATTATATACTGTACAAATATCGTCGTTAATAATCGTGGCACTAACCGTACTACAATCCACAATAGAGAGTGTTATAGAAGAGGTCAAAATTTGTGGGGTAACACAATTGGTGTTTTGAACACTAAGGGTCAAAATCACACTTCCAGCAGTTTGATCTGCACTATTTGGAAAATAAGTAGGAGCAGGTGTATTTGGGTTATTAAAGCTTCCCCCTCCTGATGTTGTCCATTGGAGCGAAGTATAATTGCTTGCGCTACTTACCGGACTAAAACTATCACCAAAACAAGCAGTTGCGTCTGAACCTGCATTTGCGTTTGGATCGCAGGAAGAACAATCACTAAAAATTAAACTCCCTTGTATACTTACTGGGTCACAAGCTTCTGCCACAGTTTGTACGTTGTAATTAAAAATACTACCATCTGCAATTGAAGTGCTAGGGGTACCGCTTATGGTTAAGGTATTTCCACTAATAGAGGCAAGTAGACCACTGGGCAGACCACTGACATTTGCGTTAGGAACACTTCCACTAAGGTTAAAGGTTATAGGGGCAATGGCTTTCCCTAAACAGCTATTTTGAGATAATTCACCCCTAGTTAATGTTACGGTTGCAGAGGGGTTTAGAGTAATGCTTCCGCTTACTTGTGTACCATCGCTTCCCAGTGATCTTACCGTATAAATAAATTTAGTCGCTTGGGTAACATCTAAAGTCGAAGTTCCGTCAACATATAAAGTGTCATTTGTCACACGAGAAATAATCCCCCCAGGTAGTCCATTTACAGTGACGTTAGTACTTGTTCCACTAAGTGCGTATCTTATTTGGTCTATAGTTGTTTGTTCGCACACGATTTGATTACTACTATTGACACTACTGATTAATTCAATTGAATTTGTATTACCACTAATAATTTGTTTTAACCAGGTCGTCCCATTCCATATCCAAGTCAAAATATCTCCATCATTATTTCCGTCAGGTAAATTAGCATTCGCATCTTCGCCTCTTAAAGAATCGATAAAGTCTTGCTTTGAACCGCTATTGCCTAGCGCAATCCATGTGTTATAAGCTGATTCCCCTTCGGTTCCATTTTCCCCTTGTAATGAAGCAATAAAGTCGCTAGAGTCTCCTTCATTTCCCAAAGCGAGCCATTCTTCAAAAGTTGAAGTTCCCGTACCTCCGCTTGTTCCTTTTAAACTGCGGATAAAATCTTCTTCAGATCCTTCATTTCCTAAAGCAACCCAACTTTGGTAAGCAGAGTTTCCCTTGATTGAATCAAAAAATGCTTCTTCCGACCCTTGATTACCATCGGCAAGCCAAACTTCATAGGCTGAATCTCCTTGGGGCCCAGGTTCGTTTGATGCTTGAGCATTGAGTGCATAAGGTACTGCCGTAAGCTCTTCAAACGCTAAAAGGGTATAGTTAGAACATTGGCCATCAAGATTTACTTCAACTTTTAAGAATTTAAGCGAATCGCCCCAGTTGATTTCATTCCAACTCCCATAGCTTACTTGTCCACGACCAATTATAGTATTGATCATCCCAAATCGATCTGTAGATAATTGTTTTTGTTCTTGATATTCAATACTCCCATTGGCAGAGGTGATTGAAAAAAGTAAACAAATATTGGTGTCTGTAAGAGGGGCATCTTGATTATTGTAGCCTGGAATTTGATCTTCAGGCTGAAGAATTAAAGCTTGATAACTAATGCCTGGATTTAGCTCACTAAGTGATTGACCATGAAAAACATTAATCCACAATACAGTAAGTAAGAGAAGGAGATTATTCTTCATCAAGACGTTCTTTTTTAGTTTGATTTATTAAGTTGAATTGAAGTCCTATTTGATGGGTTAGGAAAGATAATTTTTCGTCTCCCTGATTACCCATTTTAAAAGAGGGGTTGAGTTGATAATTGAGCCGCAACGCTAAGCCTTGTAATTCGACTAAGGCATAATTGATTTCAATTGCTGGATGGAACCAAAGTCCATTAAATTCTTTGTTATCCTTCAATTGAATTTGAGAACCATCTATATATTGTTTTCCGTCTAGTAGAAACATCGCACCTAGAGAGAGTGTGCCTTGAATCTTTTTATTTAGGGGCAACAAATATTTCAGTTGGGGCCCTAAATATTTTGTTTCCCATTGATATATCTGCGCTCCATTGCCGCCTCTTGCATTTTGTTCTTGATAAGACATTCCGTAAACAAAATCCTCTTTTTTCGTTTTAAAAAATAAGGCTAATTTATTACCAGTTTGTGCAGTAAGCCCATTATTTTTAACTCCTAAGCTATTGGTATAATTATATTGGGTTAATGTTTTTCCAACTTCAAAATGATGGATTTGTGCCTCCAAAGAATAGTTTACCATTAACACAAGGGCAAGAATGAGATAATAATTTTTCATTTATCGTGTATAATTTGACGTTGATAAAGCATCCCTTCATGCTCTATGACTAATAAATAAGAAGCAGAGGCTAAATGCCTTAGTTGACTTATTTTAACTGAGGATGGACTGTTTTGTACCAGTCTTCCAAATACTTGCATCCCTTTTAAATCGTATAACTGCACTTTTGCTTTATCAATATCAAAAGGAAATTGAATTGTGATTTGTTCTCTAAACGGGTTGGGATACACTGTCCACTCTACAGGAACCCTCGCATTGTTAGCATAATTTATTATTGGGTGGAGATAGCCGTGTATAAATTTCTTATTCCCCAGATTTTCCTGCCCAATCAAAGCACTTTGCCCCACAGCATAAAATATGGTACAGGAATTTATTTTCGCCTCCCCTCCTGTTGTAGATAAAGTGCTTTTTTTTATTTGAGCTAGAGAAGAAAATGAAATTAAAAGTAGCATGTTATATAAATAGAAACTCTTTTCCCACATTGAACGTCAATAATTAATTTTAATGATTTAATATAGATTTTCATCTACTTTCTTATAAATAAATATATCCCGATGCTGGATTTATTTTTATAAAGAGCGTTTTGTCTCTTTTCTAAATCGAGGGATAAAATTCTTAAGGTAAATCTCTATATCCTCTGGCTTTGTAAACACCGCATAGTCCCCTTGCTTGATCATCTTGAGATAAGGCTCCAATTGCTGGGGCGTATAATAGCCTACCACTGGCATAATGGGATCTCCATCTTCGCTAAAGAAAACCATGGTAGGATAGCCTCTAATGCCTAAGAATTGTGTGAATTGATGCGTGGAGTTTCTACTTCTCCTGTTAGGGTCATAATTAGGGTTGCGAAATACTTGATCGTAAAAAGCAATTTCTTCTTTTCCTTCTGCATTGAACTTAACTGCATAATAGTGCTCACTAATATAACTTGCCACGTCCCTGTTCCCAAAAGTTTTTTTATCTAATAATTTACAAGGACCACACCATTTAGTGTAGACATCCATAAAGATTTTTTTAGGGGCTGTTTTTTGTGCCTCAAGCGCTTCGGCTAATGTCATCCATTGAATTTCTTGCGCTTGAACAAAAGTCCCTAGCAAAACAACTAATCCAATTAAGTACTTTCTCATAAATACCATTTTAGTGTACGTCTCCCATCAACTTATTCAAGAAGGGTGCCATTATTAATACAATAACTCCCGCCCCAATAGCATACATGGAGATTAACTCAAATCCTTCAATATAAATAGTTAACGAGTCAGCATTATCCACTTGCTTATCTGAACTTTCAACGGCTAATTGTTTCCCGATAAAGCCAACTAACTGGAAGGCATAGGAAGAAGACAGAAACCATATTCCCATCATAAAGGCAACAATACGTTTAGGGGATAAGTCTGTGATTTTTGACAAGCCAACGGGTGACATGAATAATTCCCCTATTGAGATTAAGAAATACATGATGATTAAATAGGCAAAAGGGACTAAGTTGTCCTCATTCGCAGCTGTTCCACTAAGTTTTAAAATATAAAAACTCACCCCAGCTAAAAGCAAACCTATCCCAAATTTATATGGAGTTCTTGGGTTTAACTTCTTTTTGCTCAAATAAGTAAACAATAAAGAGATCGGGATGGACAAAATAATGATAAACATTGAATTCAATGCATTGGTTTGCGAGGCATTGATTAAAGATAAATCCACATTGCGATCAGCAAATAAAGTAATCACACTACCCGAAAGTTCATGGAAACCCCAAAACAGGGTCATAAATACCGTGATAAATATGGCTACGATCAACTTCTTTCTCTCTTCAACAGTGGCTTGAAAAAGAATATACCCTAAGTATAAAGCAACTGCAACCCCAATTCCTTTAAACAAAAGGTTGACTAAGTTTTGATCTCCAAAGAAGGTGTTTCCTCCTGCGATCGCCTCATAAGAAGAGAGCATAAACGCAATAACTGGAGCGGATAAAAAAGCAAGCACACTTATCCAGTGATCGTTTGATAAGCCCATGACCTTTTTATTCAATCGCTCTTGAGAAGGGGGCAATCCCTCTTGTGCAAAAACGCCGGCTTTTATTCCTTGCCAGAAAAAAGCGAGACCAGTAAGCATCCCTACTCCTGCAAGGCCAAATCCATAATGCCATCCATAAGAAGCCCCTAACCATCCACATAATAATGGTGCAAGAAATCCTCCAATGTTAATTCCCATATAGAAAATCACAAAACCAGAATCCTTCCTGGGATCATTCTCTTGATATAATGCAGCAACGAAAGTGGAAATATTCGGCTTAAAAAAACCATTACCCACCACAATTAATCCTAAAGCGAGATAAAAAGCAATATTGTATTCAATGGCGAGAACAAAGTGCCCTAATGCCATAAGGATACCTCCTAAAAGGATAGATTTTCGAAAACCTAAAAGGGTGTCAGAAACTCTACCACCAATAACAGTTGAAGCGTAAACTAACGAACCATAGGATGCATATACCGCAGCAGCTGCCATATCTCTTATTGCTAAAGCCTCAAATATCTCGTTGACCATATATAAAGTCAACAAGGCACGCATACCATAGAAACTAAATCGTTCCCAGAGTTCTGCGAAAAATAAATAAAATAACCCCTTTGGGTGTCCTAGCATAGTTGCTTCGTTGTTTGCTTGAGTTGCCATTATAGTTCGCTGTTTAATTCTATCTTTAAAGATTATTTTCAATAAATGTAGTCATTTTATTAAAGAGGTGAGTACTCGTATTGCCCCCATAAATGCCGTGATTTTTGTCTGGATAAATAGCCCATTCAAACTGCTTATCTGCTTGCACCAATGCCTCGATCATACGCATGCTGTTTTGTACGTGCACATTGTCATCTCCAGATCCATGAATAAGCAGGTATTTACCCTTCAACAAATGTGCATAATTTAAAGGAGAGTTTAAGTCATAACCCGAAGGATTCTCTTGAGGCGTTCGCATGAATCGTTCTGTATAAATGGTATCATAAAAACGCCAATTGGTTACTGGAGCAACGGCTATGGCCAGTGAAAAAACATCATTCCCTTTTAAAATACAGTTGGTCGACATATGTCCTCCATAACTCCATCCCCAAATACCAATTCGATCTGCGTCTATGTAAGGCAATGCACCCAACTGTTTGGCTGCTGCAATTTGATCATCCGTTTCGTATTTGGTCAATTGCTGATAAGTGACTTTCTTAAAATCTGCTCCTTTAAATCCTGTTCCACGTCCATCTACACAGGCTACGATGTAGCCTTTTTGCGTCAATAATTGATGCCACAAGTCGCGTTGGTCGTACCATTTATTGGCAACCTTTTGTGAACCTGGACCTGAGTATTGATACATCAACAAGGGATATTTTCTATTCGGATCAAAATCAGTTGGTTTCATGATCCACATATTCAGTTCTTCCCCATTTACAGCAATGGTAGAAAACTCTTTTTCGGTGAATGTGTATTCTTTCAATTTTTCCACCAGGGCACTATTGTTCTCAATTTCTCGCACTAAAGCACTGTTTTTTGTCGATCTAAGGTTGTAAATTCGTGGTGTTTTCGTATCTTCATAGGTGTGAATATAATAACGATAGTCAGCACTAAACGAAACCCCATTAGTACCCTTTTCTGGAGTTAGTACACGCTTTTTTTTTCCATTTAATCCAATCGCATATACTGCACGTTCAGTAGAACCGGGCTCAACAGAGGCATAATAGACCTCCTTTGTTTTTGGGTTGACGCCGAAAAAGCGTGTGACCTCCCAAGAACCTCTGGTAATTTGCTTTTTTAAACTACCATCAGCATTGTAATGGTAAATATGGTTGAAGCCGTCTCGCTCACTAGTCCAAATAAAATCGCCTTTGTCTAAGATTTTAAGATTACTGTGAACATCGACATAGGTTTCTGCTGCTTCTTTGATCAGTTTTTTTGCTACCCCTGAGGTGGTTAGATATTCCCACAAAATTAGCTCATTTTGCAAACGATTGATGGTTTGAACAACTAATCGGTTCTCTTCAGGTGCAAATTCGAAGCGAGGAATATAATAAGGAGGCTCGTCACCTAACACTATTTTAGTTGTCTCTTTATTATCAAGCGTATAAAGATGTAAACTTACAATGGCATTTTGTTCTCCTGCTTTAGGGTATTTAAATGTGTAAGGAAATTGATACAACTGATCACCGTAGATGTCCATGGAGAATTCTGGGACATCAGTTTCATCAAACTGCATGAAGGCTATAGCCGTTCCGGTAGCATTCCAATCAAACGCACGCACAAAACCAAACTCTTCTTCGTAGACCCAATCTGTTAATCCATTGATAATGTGTTTATCTCCAGTGGTAGTGACCTGTTCGATACTGTTGTTGGTTAGGTTTTTTATATATAGATTGCGTTGATAAACAAAGGCAACCTTAGAGCCGTCTGGAGAAAATCGGGGTTCTTGCACCTTTCCGCCAAAAAGGTAATCTACCTTTCTAGTATTGAGATCTAGGATCCAATATTCTCCGCGCTTTGATCTTCTATAAATGGATTCAACTGCTGTTTCAAGTAAGATTTTTTGCTCATCCTCAGAGAAATAATAGGCTGTAAAAAAAGGGATTTGCGCCGAGGTAGAAGAATCGACCAAAACAGCTAATTCTTTTGCAGTTGCATAGTCATACAAGACTACTTTCGATTGACGTTTTTCGTAATCAATCTTAATCACAGAGTATGCACTCTGGCTCTTTAAAGGATGAATAGAGGCCAAGGTTTTCTGTGAAAATTCAAAATCCCATATAGCTTCATTGGTGAGTGCTTTTTGTTGCCCATTGATTTGTGCAACAAAAAAAAGTGATAATAAAAAAGAAAAATAGAAACGCATATCAATTATTTATAAATGAAAAATAAACATTTAATGTCAGAAAACCCTGTCCTTAACAAAAATTAACCTGCTTTTAAAAAGCGTATATTTATAAAAAAAATAGCGCACTATGCAAACGCCTATAAGCGGGTTTTCTAAACTCTCTAAAAAAGAAAAAATCGCATGGATTGTTAAAACACACTTCCACAATACTACCGAGGCAAAGAACATTGTAGAACAGTACTGGAATGAAGAAGATCAACTACAGCAGCTGCACGATGATTTTATAGAGAACACCATTAGCAACTATTATTTACCTCTGGGGGTTGCTCCCAATTTTAATATTAATGGAGAACTTTACACCATACCCATGGCCATTGAAGAAAGCTCTGTAGTAGCAGCTGCAGCAAAAGCCGCTAAGTATTGGGGAGATCGTGGAGGATTTAAAACAGAGGTTTTAGGAGAAGAAAAAATTGGGCAAATTCACTTTATCTATAAAGGTGACGCTAATAAACTCGAGCATTTCATTGCTAAAATAAAAGATCAACTTCGAGAAGATGTTAGTGAAATTACCACAAATATGGAAAAACGTGGCGGTGGGATTCGCTCTATTGAATTGCGCAATAAGACAACTCTGATAGAAAACTATTTCCAATTGCATTTGTGTTTCTTGACCGTAGATTCTATGGGTGCAAATTTTATCAACTCTTGCTTAGAGACTATCGCCAAAAGGTTGCAACAATATATTCAAGAAGAAAGCATTTTCACAGAAGAGGAAAAAGAGGTAGAAATCGTTATGAGCATACTCTCAAATTATGTTCCCAATTGCATTGCTAAAGCCAGTGTTTCTTGTCCTATTGAAGCGCTGGAACAAGAAGAAGGTTTCAGCAAGCAAGCCTTTGCAGAAAAATTTGTTCGCGCTGTAAACATTGCACAAAAAGAACCTTTTAGAGCAGTAACCCACAATAAAGGTATAATGAACGGTGTTGATGCTGTTGTTATCGCCACAGGAAATGACTTTAGGGCTGTTGAAGCGGGTGTACATGCCTATGCAGCAAGAAATGGTCAATACACCAGTTTATCTAATGCTTATATCGCAGAAGACAGCTTGCACTTCGAATTAGAATTACCCTTAGCCATAGGAACTGTAGGGGGACTAACTAACTTACATCCACTGGTTAAATGGTCGCTAGAGTTGCTGGGGCATCCTTCTGCCAAAGATTTAATGCAAATCATTACTGTTGCTGGATTAGCGCAAAACTTTGCCGCAGTCCGCTCTTTAGTGACCTCTGGGATACAAAAAGGTCATATGAAAATGCATTTGTTGAATATCTTAAATCAACTCAACGCGACTCCAGCCCAGAAAGAAGTCGCTGTAACCTTTTTTAAAACAAATTCGGTTAGTCATAGTGCAGTGGCTAACTTCCTTGAAAAAAATAACGCATGAAATTTTACAGTCATGGAAAGGTGTTACTTACAGCAGAATATGCGGTTCTTGAAGGGGTAAAAGCCTTGTCGCTCCCTACCAAAAAAGGACAATCGCTTACTGTAGAATACAACAAGAATAAGACCATTGAATGGCAAAGTTATACAGATCAAAACGAATTGTGGATCGATCTAACTTTTGACATTGCATTCAACTGTATTGCTATAAATAAAACTTCCCCAGAACACCTCGCCTCTGTCCAGGTATTTTTAAGAACCATAAACGAACTTGTTCCCGGTTTTTATCGAGATGGTTTAACGCTAACCACATCGCTTGAGTTTCCACGTGATTGGGGCCTAGGGTCCTCTTCTACCTTAATCAACAATCTCGCACAATGGCTCAAAATCAACCCTTACATATTATTAGAAAAAACTATGGGGGGAAGTGGGTATGATATAGCCGCAGCACAAAATAATAGCCCTATTTCTTATGAAAGAAATGGTTATACCCCAAAGGTAACTCCTGTCGCTTTCTCTCCA
This sequence comes from Flavobacteriaceae bacterium, assembly GCA_022424955.1. GTDB lineage: Bacteria > Bacteroidota > Bacteroidia > Flavobacteriales > Flavobacteriaceae > Arcticimaribacter. The sequence goes on along the minus strand of JAKMGK010000021.1, from coordinate 10,431 downwards.
GCTTTTAAAGAACAATTGTTCTTTGTGCATTTGAATCAAAAACAAAATAGCCGTGCTGCTATCTCCAATTATCAAAAACAGGGGATTATCCACACTACTATCAAAGATCGCTTGACAGCAATAGGAACAGAAATCGCACAAACAAATAACCTAGCGCACTTTTGTTCTTTATTGAAAGAGCACGAAGAGATTACCGCTTCATTTTTAAATCAAACCCCAGTACAGCAACGCCTTTTTTCAGACTTTGATGGACAAATCAAAAGTCTTGGTGCCTGGGGAGGAGATTTTGTTTTAGCTGCTGGGAACGACCCAATAAAAGCTTATTTTCAAGCAAAAGGATTTAAGACTGTAATTCCATATACAGATTTCATTTTAGGGTAAAAAAAATCCCCTGTAAAAGGGGATTTCATTTTGATACCATTTAAGATTAGTAGTACAACGCACGGTTGTCTTCAATCTCTGCAGATGTTTCAAGTGCCTTCACAATTGCCGCTCCTAGACGCTCACGTCCTTGCGTAGTTAATTGTTTAGCATAATCGGTATAGTCTTCAAGGTCGTTCGCAACTTTTTTCGCAGTGACTTGTAGCATAAACACGCCGTTATTCCCTTTGATTAATTGTGAAGCAGCACCTTCTTTTAAGCTAAAAGCAGTTCCCACAACATAAGGTTCAAAACCAGCACCCACTAAGGTACCACTCTTTTGATTTACGGCTAAAGCATTCACTACCTCAAGACCATTTTTTGCAGCAAGGTCTTCTAGAGAGGAAGTATTTTTGTTTTTAGCAATGATCTGCTGTGCTTTCTTTTCTTTCAGAATTGCTCTGGTTAATTCTGGAAGTACCTCTTGCGTTGCTGCTAAACCTTTGTCGCGTGCTGCAGTAACTTGTACCACGGCATAACCTCCATAAGAAAGGTTAAAACGCTTAATGTCGCCAACTTTAGTGTCATCGCTAAACGCCCATTGAACTATATTGCGTTGTTCTGGTAATCCAGGAAGATTTTCATCTAGTTGAGCCACTTGAGCTACTTTTCGCACATTAAAGTTGCTTTCTTCTGCTACATTAGCAAAATCTCCTTTTCCAGCATCCATTTCAAATTGAGTCGCGTCTTTAAAAACACGGTTCGCTGTTTCGTCTGAAGGAACAATATCCCTACTTACGCTAGCTAATAAAACGAGGTCTTGCTTATCTGTAACCTTAATTACATGGAAGCCAAAAGAGGTTTCAACTAAACCAACACTTCCAACCCTATTCTTATTGGCAAAAGCAAAAAATTTATCATCCATTCCACCTTCTTGGAAGAAACCAAGGTCTCCAGCAGTATTTCTAGATGGCCCGTCTGAATATTCTAGCGCTAATGCACCTATACGGTCACTATCACGGCGCACTTGGCGTAAGAGATTATTCGCAAGCGCTTTTGCTTCAGCTTTTGTTCTTGTCACCTCTGCTTGAGCACGATCTGCTCCCTTATATGATACCAAGATATGACTCGCACGGATATTCCCGTTAGTTTTTCTATCGAGTAGTTTCGATATTTTTAAAGAATTGATGTCCTTGTATGGCCCAAAAACTTCTCCTTCTGATAAATTAGAGATAATCTCAGCATATTCAGACGGAAGTCTTCCTTTTGCGATGTAGATAGAATCAAAACTCTCTTCAGAATAACGATCAATAAATTCTGTTAAGTTATTGGTGTTATTAAACCCAAGAATGGTATCGGTCAATTTAGACACATCGTTGTATTCTATTCGATCATCTATAAGAGCTTCAAGTTCATTGCGGATAATGGTTTGATCTTCTTCTGTCGCTTGCTCTAAGAAAGAAATGTATTGTAAGCTTCTTGATGCTTCTCTTTCATATTGACTTGCATTCTCTTTGATGTAGTCTTTTACTTCACTTTCTTTAACGTTAAATAAACTATCGGCTAGACTAGCATAAGGAATTTGAACATAGTTTAAGTCTACATTATCTGCTTCTAAGTGGTAAAGCATTTTAGCTTCTTGTTCTGTTACTGTTAGAGAAGATTGAATTAAGTCAAAATAAATAGATTCACGGGCAGAAGCAATAATACCTGCCTCTTGTTGTTTCCATGTCTCATAAGCTTGAGGATTAGTATCGCGCATTTGAGCAATAAAATCTGCAAAAAGACCAAAGTCAAAAAATCCTGCTTCGTTGATAAAACGAGCATCTGTGATGATAGATTCTGTTGAAGAAACCACTTGCTCTATTTGATCTTTTCCTGCATCAATACCTAGAATATCAAATTCGTTTTGAAAAAGCTCATTGCGTACAAATTGATTCCACACAGTTTCTACCGCTTGTAGAGTGGTGTAACCATAGGTTCGTTCTGTTTGATCGACAAGGAGTCTAAAGTTTTCTAAGGGAATTTCTTCTCCATTGACAACCCCAATGGGTTCGTTTGGTCCTGTATCACCTGATCCATTCCCAAATGCTCCTGAAATAACAAAAGCAAAAAGTGCTAATCCAATGACTAGAATTAAAAAGAAAGATCGTTGTCTAATTTTACCAAGTATGGCCATGCTATTGGTTTTTTTTGTATTGAATGCGAAAGTACAACTTACTTTGCAATTATAAAAGCCTTTAAAGGATTGAGAAAATCACTAAAAAAGAGTGGCATAGACGCTATTCTGTCTGAACAAATTCTAAGGAAACACGCTCAATCTTAGTCGAAGAAACCTGGGTTACTTTAATACGGTAATTTTCAATACTTAAGATCCCTCCTTCTGCAGGAATTTCTTCGGTATGATAGACAATTAGACCGCCCAGGGTTTCATAATTTTCATCCTGGGGCAATTGAAGGTTATAAGTGGTGTTGAGATAATCAATTTCTAATCTAGCAGAAAACTCAAATTGAGTTTGGCTAATTTGATTTTCATAGTGATCCACTTGATCGTGTTCGTCTTCAATTTCACCAAATAGTTCTTCTACAATATCTTCAATGGTCAAGAGACCTGCAGTTCCACCATATTCGTCTAAAACCACCGCAATACTTTTGCGCTTGCGCGTTAAACGATCCAGCACTTCATTTATGGGATTAGGCTCATGAATAAATTCAACTGGGAGTAAAATTTCTTTAATACTCTTAGGCTGTTTGAGCATTTCAAAAGCATGAACAAAACCTATGATATCGTCAACTGTATCTTCATAAACGGGTATTTTTGAGTAACCAGTAGTGGCAAATAAATCTTTGAGTTCCTCTATACTTTTCCCTTTTTCAATCGCAGTTACCTCTGCTCTAGGCACCATGACTTCTCTCGCTTTAACTGTGGCAAATTCTAAGGCGTTTTGAAAGATTTGTATCTCTGCATCAAGTTGTGCTTTATTTTGGATTCCTTCTACCTGCTCTTCGATATAATCTCCTAATTCTAGTTTTGAAAAGGCCAGTTCCATTTTTTCTGTACCCGTTTTAAAAACAAGACGTAAAATCGCATTGGTTAGCTGTAAAATAAAATGACTTATGGGAGAAAAAATGGCATGGAAAAAAGCAGCCGGAAGAACAAAAAACTTCACTAATTGATTCGCATATAACTGAAAAAAAACCTTAGGCAAGAATTCTGCCGTAAGTAAAATAATTCCTGTTGAAATCAAGGTTTGATAAAACAATATTAGTAAGGGTAATTCAACTCCTATCACCTCTGGAAATAAAACTTCAATGATTTTATCTCCCATTAAGATTCCATAAATGACTAGGGTAATATTATTACCCACCAACATGGTGGTAATAAATCTAGAAGGATTCTGGGTGATAAAACCCAGGAGTTTAGCGGTAAAACCACTTTTGTTCTTTTCAATTTCTATGAATATCCTGTTAGAGGAAACAAAAGCAATCTCCATCCCAGAAAAAAAGGCAGAAAGCAATAAGCAAAGCAGTATAATACTGTCTGTTGTGCCCATTTATTGGTTACGGCGATTAAATTTCTTGCGGTAATGACTTCTAAAGAAATACATAAAAATCGCGAGTACCGCAAAGCCTAAAAAAAGGTAAGCTTTATTAGGGCGAATCGCCCAAAGAACATAAGCTTCTTTAACAGAAATAACGGCGATAACGATATACAAAATTTCAGAAATTCTATGTGCTTTCATTCGGTTGTTTCTTCTTGAACTGCAACAGTTCCAGTTAGCTTTCCTGTTCTAAATTTAGTAAATTCTTTGTTGGTATCCAATCGAGTGGCCACCACTGCATAATCTTCATTAGAAAAATTAAAGGTTTCTTCGGTAAAAATCCACTCTTCTTCTGCTGCCCAATAGAGCTGTGGGGTTTCTAATAATCCACCGTCGCTGGCTTGAAGTACAACGTTTCCTTTCAAGTCAATAATGCCCGTTGCATCATATAAAATACCATAGTCGGCAGTGATGACATTCTCTTTTTGAAACTCGTCTAAGAATGTTACTTTAAGTCCTTTTGGGAAAGTAGAGTGCGCTAGAGAAAGATTAGTATAATCGCGATGTTCTGGGGCGGTCAATATGGCTTTGATCTGTAAAGAATCTGTATAAACCATTCGAATATCATAAGCTATCGCAGCGGGTTGACCCTTTTTAGGTTGTTCGCTAATCGCTGCGGTGCGACCCTTGTCACAAGAACAAAAAAAGGTTGCCATAATAATGGCAACCTTGATATAATGTAAATTCCCTAAGGAGCTCATTTTAAAGTTTTGGTACTTTAACGCTTGTTCCAATCCAACAAGAGAAGGTTACACTTGCTCCTTCTTTACCTTCTGTGAAGATATCGGTTTTACTAGGTGCTCTTCCTTCATAACTTACTGCAGTTTTGAGCGCGTTCTTTTTAATAGAAGCATCTACACTGGCTGCTTTTCTGGCCATATTTGCTGCTAGCCAATAAACTGCTCTCTTTTCAAATTGTGTGTTTCCACAATCATTTGCACTGCTCGCATAAAGGTTAGCAATCAACAAGTAGGCCTTACCTAAAGAAGGCTGGAAACCTAATGCTTTACGGGCATAACTTCTCGCTTTTGACTTACGGCCTTTTGCTTTAAATTCTAAGGCAATTTTATATAAGGTTTTGGCCTTTTTATATTTGTCTGTTTCTAAATAAATAGACTCTTCATAGTAACGCAAAGCTTCACTACTATTTCCACGTTTATCATTTAAGATTCCTAAATAATATGCAGAGTTAGCAGAAGGTTCTAAAGCGTGTAATGCCTCTACAATAGTAACAAATAATGGATCATCTGCACACTCTTTACTTTTCATTCGACCAGCAGCTCTATTTAACCATACTGGATTACTCTTATTTTCTTCAAAAGAACTTTGGTACAGTGGAATCAAGTTTTCACAGCTAGACTCTTTTGCAATAATTGCATCAAGATTTCTTAAGAAAACACCAATTGCATTAGAATTAGTGTCATAAATACGACGACGTCTTAAATCTTTTGTAGAAAGGGCAGCTCCACTTTCTTCTTTCTTTAAGATAACATCTAGTCTTTTCGCTAAACTTGTTCCTTCTAGTTCAAATTTCTCTGAAATCTCTTCATACTTATCAAAAAGCATTGCAGTTGTCACAGCACCATTGCCAGACTTGTAGATATCATAAAGTGTTTTGAAATAATTATATAAACGCTTAGGGTTAGTAAAACTAGCAGCATCTTTTTTATAGGCTTCATCAAAAATAGCATAGATTGCTTGGGAAGTACCAATTTTGAAATCAATCATATTTTGAGCTTTACTGGAAAGAATATCCCCTACTTTACTTTTCCCTCTTTTTGTAGGGAAGTATTTGATCCAATCGTCATAAAGGGCTAATAATTCTCCCTGAACCGCAGCTTTATCTGCTGCTGCCGCATTCTTTAAGCGATCTTTTAAAATGCGCTCTCCATAAGAGTAAATGGCAACATTTAAAGAAGGGCATTCTGATTTTACAGCCATCCATGGTTCATAGGCTGCAGTATAGTTTTTCACTTTTGCATTTTCTGCAAAAATGGAAAGGTTCTGCAAACATTGCTGATTGTCTTGCGCAGTCATGTGACCAGATCCTAAAATAAGTAAGGCCACTAAAAATTGTACATACTTTTTCATCTCTCTATTTTAATTATATTGTCTTTTTATAAACCATAAATCGTTTAACGACAATCCTATTCGTATTGTCCAAAAACGTTCTCTCACTAAACCATCTGTATTGACTCCTCTTTCTCCTAGTTCTATGCCTAGATTCAAGTTAGAATAGCCCGCTACATTGGCTGCACTGTAAAAGCCGCCTAATGGTAAACTTACTCCAAAGGACATGCCAATTTCGTCTAAAGGGATAGCATTCACTACTACACCAGAGGTTTCTTGACGAAATCCAGCGCGGTAAGCGATTCTTTTCCAGTAACTTGTAATAGAGGCGTAATTTGGAATATACATTCCTCCTATAGATAAACGGCTGCTATTTTCATAGCTAATATTATTTAACTGAATAAAATCATTGCGATAATTTCCAGAGTTAATTGAAGTGAACTGCGCCCCAAATAACCATTTTTTGTCTTGCCCTACACTTACACCATAACTCGATTTATTTCCTATGGTCAAGTTAAGCTGATCAATTCCTTGACTAGATAAATCTACATCTTGAATCGAACCAATGTTTTGAGTGGAAACAGATCGTGTAAAATAAGTTTGATTGTTTTTAGACAAAAGGGTGTGTTCTGGCTGAAAGCTTCCAAAAGTGTCTAACATCAATTTATCTGTTAAGGCAAATTTTGCGTAAGCAGATAATTGGTAATCAAAGCCCGTAATGGTGGACTCACTTAATAGAAATGTTCCAAAATCAATATTTTGCTCTTGACGAGAGGCCTGTGTATTGATATTACCGAAGTTATAATTTACCTTTGCTCCTAGATTTAAACCTTTAAAAAGCTTAAATCCTAATGAAAGGAAGGTCTTGTTTACTCCTCCACTACCTTCATAACGATTTACAACTGTTCCATCTTCGATGGCGTCGTCAATAGACTGAAGGCGATATCCTACAGAAGAATAGGGCATCAAACCGAAACTGAATCCAAAGTATTTTGTTGGGACAGAAACTGCGATATAGTCTAAGGAGCCAGAGGATACTTTCTCATTAGTCTCTAAGGCACTTAATTGAGTATTTTTATAATGAACTCCCACAGAATAGGTTGTTAATTTTAATTCACCTAAACTAGCGGGATTGTTGAGATTAGCATGGATAGAATCTGAGTAAACGCTCAAGCCTCCCATCATGCGATCAATAGCATTTCCGCGGAAAGTGATGTCTCCTAATCCTCCCAATGAATAGGGAGAAGCAGAACTATTTTGTGCATGAACAAATACCGTTGCTAGAAGTGCAAAAACAGGTAGTAATTTTCTCAACATTAATTTTTATTGTAATCCAGCAGATAGTTCATTCCCTCCGCAAGAAAATTAGGCTCGGCAAATATGGTGTTTTTTACGCTTTTAGACAAGTGAAGGGCATCCCCTCCTGTTAAAATTACTGTTAAAGAAGAGTATTTTTTTTGGTAAGCATTAATCTGCCCTTCAATTTCATGCACAATTCCAGCCATTACCCCGTTGTTGATAGCGGTTTCTGTAGAATCTCCAAATAAAGAAAAGAAGCTTTGTGGCTGCACCAAAGGAAGTTTTCCCGTAAAGTGGTTTAAACTTTTAAAACGCATTTGTATTCCCGGGCTTATGGCACCTCCTAGATAAGCTCCTTCTTGACTAATAAAATCATAGGTAAGGCAAGTCCCAGCATCAATTATAAGACAATTTTGTTGTGGATATTTTTTGGTCGCTGCAGCGACCAAAGCAATACGATCATCCCCTAAGGTGACTGGAGTGGCATAGTGGGAGTCGAAAGGGAAAAGAAGTGATTTTATCTCCACCACTTGCAGTTGTGGAAAAATGTGTTGCAACTTTTCTTTTGTTATTACACCTCGAACATCTGAAAAAATAGCATGTGACAAAGCAGAAAAATTTACTAAAATTTGTCTCGCTACTAACTCGATCGAATCAACTGTAGCAGATAAAACACATTCTTCTTGATCAAAAAGATGGTATTTGACATTTGTATTGCCAATATCTAGGATTAAATGCATGGACAAATTTAAATAAAATGCGCTTTGCTTTCTATTCTTTTAAAAATGTTTTGTTGAGTCGCAAAAAGGACATTATATTTGCAACCACAATTGAGGTACCTTAGCTCAGTTGGTAGAGCAAAGGACTGAAAATCCTTGTGTCCCTGGTTCGATTCCTGGAGGTACCACATAAAACCCTTGAAACTCTTATGTTTTAGGGGTTTTTTATTTTGACCATACTTCATTTACTCTAATTATTGTAACATTTGTTTTCATTTTACTACCGGTTAACTACCAGTTAGGGGTATTTTTAAATTTAGTGTATAAAATACCAAGAAATATCCACCATCATTGTGGACAATACAAATGTTTAGTGTAATGCTTAGGCTTGTTCCCCCTATTATTCAAAACTTTATAACTTTATTCCTTTTTAGAATGTCTATCAAACCAAGCATTAATATATCCGTATGTTCTTAAAAAATTAGAGGGTTTACTAGTTGTTCCGTGGTATTCTTTATTGAAACGAATCATTACTGTAGATACTTTATTCATTTTTAAAGCTTGATAATATTCCTCCGTTTGTGAGATAGGTGTACGAAGATCATTTTCACCACACATCAGCATTGTTGGAGTTTTAACATTACCAACAAGCATTAATGGTGATCTTTTTATGTGTTCACTGGGATCTTCCCAAGGATATTTTTCAAAATTATTATACCAGTTAGCACCATCGGTAGTTCCAACAAAAGAAAACCAATTTGTTACAGGATAGTTAACAGATGCAGCAGCAAAACGATCTGTTTTTCCAACAATCCAACTAGTTAAAACTCCCCCTCCGCTGCCACCATAGACATACATTTTATTTTCATCAATATAACCTCTAGAAATAACTTCATCCACACCTGCCATAAGATCATCAAAGTCATTCCCTGGATAGTCATTTTGGATTGCATTTGCAAATTCATATCCATAACCGGTAGACCCCCTAGGGTTCGTGTATAACACTACTTGATCTTGAGCTGTATGCAATTGGAAATTATAATTGAATCCAACATGATACATACTATGTGGCCCACCGTGAATTCTTAGGACTAATGGGTATTTTTTATTTGAATCAAATTGAGGTGGTTTTACAATCCATCCCTGAACCTTCATTCCATCTTTAGAAGCATACGTGATCTCTTCTATTTCTCCAAATTCAACATTATGAAATAAATCATTATTTACTTCAGTAAGACGTTTGAAATTAATTGATTTACCTATTGAAAAACTTATAATATCACTTGGATTAGAAGGGTTAGTCCAAGTAGCCACTGCTTTTGTTCCAACCAAATCTGTCATGTTAAGTACATGATTTCCACTAGTGATCTTCTTTACTTTTCCTTTAAGATCTACATAGTAGACGTTGCTTTGACCATATTCTCTAACATTGAAGTAAATCCCATGACCATTACTAGACCAAATTGGTTTCCCTGGCGTTTGATCTAAACTAGTAGTCAAACATTTTAAATTAGATCCATCAAAATTCATAATATAAATTTTACGATCATTATAGAAGTTCTTAGACCAAGTTGATCCTATAAACGCAATTTTTGAACCGTCGGGAGACACACGTGGCGATGATTCTGTTCCATCTCTTGATGTAAGCTCTTTAGTTTCTAATGTATTAATATTTACTGAATATAAGTTGGAATGACCTCTTACATAATCTGCATTTGGATTTTGATAGCTACTGAATACTATTGATTTACTTCTATTAGACCAAGCAATACTGTTAGATATATCATCATATTCTCCAAATGTAATTTGTCGTTCAGTACCTCCTTCAGCAGGGACAATAAATAGCTGACGATAACCTCGCTCAAGAAAACCAACTCGATCTTGACTATAATCTACTTGATCAATAACTCTAGGAGCTTTTGTCCAACTAGCTCCTTTTGGCTTGGACGGAATTCCTTTAGGTTTCAACGCAGGTTCTGAATCCACATGCATAATAAAAGCTATATACTTCCCATCCGGAGACCACTCCATACTAGAGGGAGACTTTTCTAATTTAGTAATTTGGGTTGGTTCACTCTGAATACCCATGTGTTTAACAAATATTTGTGTACCATTCGGTTCACCTTCTTTGGTGAATGCAATTTTAGATCCGTCGGGAGACCATATACCATTGGATCCTTTTGAGAAAAAACGATTACTTGTACCATCGCTATTCATTATCCATAAATCTGTTTCTCGTTTGTCATCGGTTAAATTAATCCAAGTTCGAGAATAGAGAATTTGTTCTCCATCTGGAGATAACATCGGATTTGAGGTCCATTCATAATTCTTATAGTGTTCTAAAGATAGTCTTGCTTTTTCTTGCCCATAGGTATATATTA
>JAKMGK010000013.1 GCA_022424955.1 Flavobacteriaceae bacterium | reverse complement strand
GTGTGGATCCCATAGTCACTAGCGAGCAAATTATCAATGGGCTTCAAACCCTTATCAGTAGGGGGTCTGAACTGCCGGATGAAGGAGCAGTTATCTCTGTAGGGTCTATACATTCTGGTTTTCGTTTTAATATCATTCCGGAAAGCTTGGAGATGATTGGAACTATTAGAACACTAAATAAAGACATGAAAGAATTGATTCGTAAACGAATGCAAGAAATGGTTCCTACAATTGCTCAAGCCTATCGCGCTGAAGCTACAGTTGACATTCAAGATGGTGCTGATATTACTTTTAACAATGAAGCCCTCACCGAAAAAATGATCCCGACCTTAGAGCGGGTGGCTGGAAAGGAAAATGTTTACGAAATTAACGCGATAACAGGCGCTGAAGATTTTTCGTACTTCCAAAATGAAGTTCCAGGACTATTCTTTTTCTTAGGAGGCACTCCCCTGGACATGAAGGAAAGTGAAGCACCCTCCCACCACACGCCTTCTTTTATCGTAGACGATGCCAGTATGAAACTCGGAGTAAAAGCCTTGTCCAATCTAGCTGTAGACTTTTTAAAGTCAAAATAATATAGTCCAACTTTTTATCAAAATCCATTTCTCTAAAGAATGGATTTTCTGTCTTTTTTAAAGAAAAGTTAAAAGACCTGATTGCATTAAAATAAGTTTTAATTTTATTGGTGCAATGTTTTTATAGCCCCAAAAATGAAGTCATTATTCCTTTTAAGTCTCTTTTTTTCTTGTGCTGCCCTTAATCCGCTCAACCCCGTTTTTGTGAACCACCAAAAAAGGGTTATTACTAAAGATGCTGGATTGATTTAATTGGGTAAATGCTTCTTTTATAGTTTCTACTTTTCCCAAGGCGAGGTGGGAAATGAGCAAGCTTCCGGTCGAAGTTCCCAAAAACAAATCACAGGACTGTTTTTCTTCTTCCAATAAATACTGTGCGATACCTCCGGCAAAGGCTCCTTTGCTTCCTCTTCCTGAAATAACCAATGCACGCATGTCCTAATATTCGGGTTTACTAATTAAATTTACACATTGACTAAACTACCTATAATTAAGAAATAATATGGATGCAATGCAAACCGCACTAGTTTATTTAAAGGGAGTAGGCCCTGAGCGTGCACGTTTGCTAAAGGAAGAATTGCAATTGAGAACTTACCAAGACCTTTTGCATTTTTTTCCGAACCGCTATATCGACAGAAGTCGCTTCTACCACATCAATGAACTTCCTCAAAACAATGCAGAAATTCAAATCAAAGGCAGAATTACTGCAATATCCTTTGTTCAGCAAAAAAGAGGAAAACGTATGGTCGCTACTTTTAAAGACCATACAGGGCAAATGGAATTGGTATGGTTCCGAGGTCATCAATGGATTCGAGCCCAGCTTAAAATTAATGAAGACTATGTCATTTTTGGGCGTTTAAATTGGTTTAAAGGAAAAGCAAGCATGCCACACCCCGAACTGGAACTGGAACATAATTTTCAAAAAAATCTTAAAATTTCATTTTACCCCATTTATCCATCCACAGAAAAATTAATCAATAAAGGGATTTCTCAAAAGGTGATTCAAAAAATGGTAGTACAATTACTGCAAACTCAGAGTCAGGCATTTTCAGAAACCTTACCAAAGGCTTTGTTAAATAAGTATAAACTGATCTCAAAGAATCAAGCACTGCGACAAATTCACTTCCCTGACGACCAGCACCAGCTTACACGTGCACAGATGCGATTAAAATTTGAAGAATTCTTCTATATGCAAATGCAACTGGTTCTCAAAAACGTCCAGCGCAAACAAAAAATCAAAGGGCATCTCTTTGAAAAGGTAGGATCAAATTTTAACAATTTCTTTACGGACCATCTTGCTTTTGAACTGACCGAAGCTCAGAAGCGAGTAATCAAAGAAATACGTTTAGATATGGGTACGGGTAGACAAATGAATCGCTTGTTACAAGGAGATGTAGGCTCAGGTAAAACCATCGTCGCTTTGCTTCTTATGCTTATTGCGATAGACAATAATTATCAGGCTTGTCTTGTTGCCCCAACTGAGATTTTAGCTCAACAGCATTACCAATCATTGTCTGCTCAGTTAAAAAAAATAAACTTAACTGTTACACTATTGACGGGGAGTACCCCCAAAAAAGAGCGAGAATCCATTCATCAGGGGCTGCAAAATGGTGAATTGAATATTTTAATTGGTACCCATGCCGTGTTTGAAGATACGGTTCAGTTTAAACAACT
>JAKMGK010000106.1 GCA_022424955.1 Flavobacteriaceae bacterium | reverse complement strand
GGTTTAACCGATGTTGTCAACCAGCAAATTGCCCCTCTTCAGCAAAAATTAGAAAGTGTTTTAGCCAATGCAGATTCCCTTTTTATCGGGGTAAACGATGTGCTTAATAAAGAAGGGAGAAACAATCTGTCTCTTACCCTTAACGAATTGTCACAAACCGTTAAAAATATCAATGCTGTTGCTGCATCTTTAGATCAAATTTTTAGCAAACAGAAAGGAAATTTAAACACTACTTTAGATAATGTTGCTGCGATTAGTAAGAATGTCAATCAACTGTCTGACTCCTTAGCGAAATCTAATATCAAGCAAAGTATTGATAATTTTGAAACTACAGTAATCAAGCTCAATAGTCTCTTAACCAACTTAGAGGCGGGGAATGGCTCTATGGGGAAATTGTTAAAAGACGAGCAACTCTACAATAATATCGAAGCTAGCACTAAAGAGATAGGACTATTAATTAAGGACCTAAAAGAACATCCTAAGCGTTATGTTCATTTTTCATTATTTGGAAAAAAAGAGGAGCCTTACCAAGACAAAAAGAACCAATAAATGCTACTAGATTTATTACCTAATATTATTTTCATCTTATTACTGCTAACAGCAGCTGGTTTTTTTGCCAAAAATGTAGGTAGAATTAAGCGCAACATTTATTTAGGGAAATCCATTGATAGAACAGATCAACCTAAAGAGCGCTGGGGGAATATGGCCCGTATCGCTCTAGGACAATCTAAAATGGTCAAAAGACCCATTGCTGGGATTCTACACGTTGTGGTCTATGTAGGCTTTATTTTGATTAACATCGAATTGCTAGAAATTGTCGTTGACGGTATAGTAGGAACACACAGGATTTTCGCCCCCTTTTTAGGAGGATTTTACAATATTCTTATTGCTAGTTTTGAGATTTGTGCCGCCTTAGTGCTCATCGCTGTTATCCTTTTCTGGTGTAGGAGAAATGTAATAAAAATACAGCGATTCTGGAAAGACGAAATGAAGGGTTGGCCCAAGTTAGATGCAGATCTAATCTTGTATTTTGAAGTAGTATTAATGGGATTATTTTTGACCATGAATGGTGCAGATCTAGCCATCCAAACTTATTACCCAGATGCCCCACATTATGCTCAAGCAGGGTCGTTCCCGGTAAGTCAGTTTATTGCACCTTTGTTTGAAGGAAGTGATTTATCTTCTATCATTTTGATCGAAAGAATAGCTTGGTGGATGCACATTATTGGGATTTTCTTCTTTTTAAATTACCTCTACTATTCAAAGCATTTACATATTCTCTTAGCCTTTCCTAACACTTTCTTTGCCGATTTAAGACCAAAGGGCCAGTTTAACAACAATGCAAATGTCACGGCAGAAGTTCAGTTAATGATGGATCCCAATGCTGATCCCTATGCTGCCATAGACGATAGTGCTGAAGTTGAAAAATTTGGTGCATCAGATGTTATGGACTTGAATCAAGTACAATTATTAAATGCCTACACCTGTACAGAGTGTGGAAGATGTACGAGTGAATGTCCGGCTAATCAAACAGGGAAAAAATTATCTCCCCGAAAAGTCATGATGGATACAAGAGATCGTTTGACAGAAGTAGGAAATAATATAGAAAAGAACAAAGGACAATTTGTCGATGACGGAAAACAATTGCTAGGCGATTATATCTCCCATGAAGAATTATGGGCATGTACATCTTGTAACGCCTGTGTAGAAGCTTGTCCAGTAGATATTGATCCCCTTTCAATCATTATGGAGATGAGACAATATCTCGTAATGGAAGAATCTGCAGCTCCTTCAGATTTAAATAATATGATGAGCAATATTGAAAACAACGGGGCACCATGGCCCTTTAACCAACAAGATAGAGCCAATTGGGCACAAGAATTATAAACCACAACATCAATTATTATGCACAAAGAAGAAGCAGAGAGCTATTTACACAAAAAAGTTGAAGACGGAGAAGAAGTAAGCCCGGTATTGCCAGAGGGAATTAAAAATTACCTCATTGATATCGATGGGACCATTTGCGACGATATTCCTAACGAGGAACCAGAACGTATGGCCACAGCAGAACTATATCCAGATGCTTTAGAAACCCTTAATGGATGGTACGATCAAGGGCATTTAATCTGTTTCTTTACTTCCCGTGTAGAGAGCCATAGAGATGTGACAGAAACCTGGCTAAAAGAAAATGGTTTTAAATACCACAGTTTATTAATGGGGAAACCCCGTGGTGGAAATTATCACTGGATTGACAATCACTTAGTAAAAGCAACTCGTTATAACGGTAAATTCACTGACTTAGTTGAAAAAGATGTAACCATCGAGGTCTTTGACGATGGACAACACGATTAAATAATTACCCTATGATTAAAGTATCAACACTGGCGGAATGTATGGCAGAGGGGCGAAGCCCCGAAATCCTTTTTTGGGTTGGCTGCGCCGGAAGTTTCGACGAAAGAGCGAAAAAAATCACTAAAGCTTTTGTGAAAATTTTGCACAATGCTGGAGTAGATTTTGCCGTGCTAGGTGCCGAAGAAAGTTGTAGTGGAGACCCTGCTAAACGCGCCGGAAATGAATTTCTTTTTCAAATGCAAGCCATGACAAATATAGAAATCATGAATGCTTACGAAGTAAAGAAAATTGTCACCACTTGTCCGCATTGTTTTAATACTTTAAAAAACGAATATCCAGAACTAGGTGGAAAGTATGAGGTGATTCATCACACCCAACTTTTGAGAGATTTACTTGATGATGGACGCATGACCATTGCAGAAGGGACTTTTAAAGGAAAAAGAATTACCTACCACGATCCCTGTTATCTGGGTCGTGCCAATAATATCTATGAGGCGCCGCGCGAACTCATTAAGAAATTGGATGCAGAATTAGTCGAAATGAAAAGCTGCAAATCGAGAGGTTTGTGTTGTGGTGCAGGAGGTGCACAGATGTTTAAGGAGCCCGAAAATGGGAAGAAAGACATCAACATCGAACGTACAGAACAAGCACTTGAAACACAACCAGACATTATTGCTGCCGGTTGTCCGTTTTGCAACACCATGTTGTCTGACGGAGTGAAAAACAAAGAGAAAGAAGACAGTTTAGCTGTTTTAGATCTCGCAGAAATGATTGCCACTGCAAAAGATCTGTAAATGTTAGTTCCCTTTTCTACTTTACCTGACCACGCACGTGTATGGATTTACCCTGCTTCGAGACCTTTTACTGTTTCAGAAAAGGAAGAGATTAGTGAAACTCTTGCTCAGTTTTTAAATCAGTGGGCCGCTCATGGTAGTCCTTTAAAAACAGCCTTTGATTTACCCTATGACCGCTTTATTGTAATAGGCCTAGACGAAGAAGTGCATGGAGCATCCGGTTGTTCTATAGACGCTTCTGTCCATTTAATCCAGCAACTAGAAGCAAAATTTGATGTGATTCTTCTAGATAAGATGAATGTTTGCTATCGCGAAAAAGAACAAATTCTTTATACTCCATTAAAAGAATTTAGAAAACTCGCTAAATCTCCCAAGGTGAACTTAGATACCATTGTCTTTAACAATCTTGTCGTAGATAAAGCAGAGTATGAAAGTATCTGGGAAGTTCCTGCCTATGACAGTTGGCATGCCCGTTTCATTAAATAAATTATGTTGATGCGTTACCTTTATTTAGCACTCTTTTGGGGTAGTTTATCTTTTGCACAAGCAATTGATGATCCTTTGTTGACAAAAGATTGGGAAGCCCAGCAAAAATGGGTTGACAGTATTTATGCACAAATGGATACAGACGAAAAAATAGGTCAATTATTCATGGTAATGGCCTTTAGCGAACAAGGAGAGACACATTTTGAGCAAATCAAAAATCAAGTAAAAGAATATCATTTAGGGGGAATTATTTTTTCTCTGGGTGGTCCTGTCGAACAAACTCACTGGCTCAATAAATTTCAACAATCTAGTAAAACTCCTCTTTTAATTGGGATGGATGCAGAGTGGGGAGTAGCCATGCGGTTAGATTCTGTACAAGCTTTTCCATGGAACATGACCCTGGGAGCAATTCAAGACAATAAATTAGTAGAAGCCGTTGGGCATCGCATAGGCGAGCAAGCTAAACGTTTAGGGGTGCACATTAATTTTGCTCCAGATGTTGATATCAATACAAACCCTAAAAATCCTATCATTGGGAATCGCTCTTTTGGGGAAGAGAAAGAGAATGTTACCCAAAAAGGATTAGCTTTTATGAAAGGAATGCATCAAGCGGGGGTACTTTCTTCTGCCAAACATTTTCCTGGGCATGGCGATACCGCTAAAGATTCTCATTTAGATCTTCCTGTTATTCGTTTTGATCAGGAGCGCTTAATGTCAACAGAGATTTACCCGTTTGATCAATTAATGAAAGCCGGGGTATCTTCTGTTATGGTGGGACATTTAAACGTTCCTGCTTTAGAGGAAGGGATTCCTTCCTCGCTTTCTAAAAAAATTATAGAAGAGATTTTAATCAAGCGCAATAATTATAAAGGATTGATTATTACAGATGCTTTAAACATGGGGGCAGCTTCTGAGGTGTCAAAGATCAATAGTATAGATGTCGCTGCTTTTTTAGCCGGAAACGATATCCTTTTAATCCCAAATGATCTGAAAAAAGCCGTTAAGAAAATGAAACGTGCTTTTAATCAAGGGCAGTTTGCAGAAGAACGTTTAGCCCATTCAGTTAAAAAGATTTTAAAAGCGAAATACAAAGTAGGTTTAGCAGATTTCACTCCAATTCCTGCAAAAGGTATTTTTGAAGATATTAATACCGCTAGGGATGATTATCTGATTCATAAATCAATGGAAGAGGCGATCACACTGGTGAAGAATGATGCTGTTTTACCACTAAAGGAAAAAGAGATCGTTGGCTTTTTATCTTTAGGAGACGCAAGTGGGGAACATTTTTATCAATCTCTAAAAGAAGAGCGCATCCTTCAACGGCTAACTTTTACCGGGGATATTCCTACTGTGGTAAATGCCGCTAAAAATCTATCAACTATTGTAGTTGGCTTTCATAGGTCTAACGCAAATCCATGGAAAGCTTCAGATTTTTCAGTTAAAGAGCAAGCACTTTTAAACGCCTTAAATGAACAGCACAAAGTAGTTTTAGCCACCTTTGTAAAACCCTATGCTTTATCAAAACTAGAGGATTTACCTTCTTATGAAGGAGTCATTGTGGGCTATCAAAACAATAAGGCTGCTCAAAAGCAAGTCGCCCAGTTGCTCCTTGGAAAAAAGGAAGCCAAAGGGAAATTGCCTGTATCGATTCATCCAGAATTTCCAGCTGGACACGGAATGATTACTACTTCCGCGCCGCAGGCGCTTAAAACAGCCTCCCCTTTTGAAGTTGGAATAGATGCCAATAAACTTTTAGCACTAGACGCTTTAGCGCAAACCACTCTGGATTCGTTAGTAGCGCCGGGCTTTCAAATATTGGCCGCAAGAAATGGAAAGATATTTTACCATAAAGCCTTTGGTTACCACACTTTTGATCAAAAACAAGCGGTTCAATTAACCGATGTTTATGATGTAGCTTCTTTGACTAAAGTCCTAGCGACACTACCTTTATTAATGCAAGAAGTCGATCAAGGTAAAATGGCTTTTGAGAACAAATTAGGAGAGCTATCTACCCAATTTAAAGGAACGAACAAGGCAGATTTAACACTACAAGAAGTATTGTCCCATCAAGCGGGAATTACCCCTTGGATTCCATTTTACAAAGAGACCCTAAGAGAGAGAGATGCAAAACGCTTGCGAAAATATTATCGTTCAAATTCTTCAACGCGTTTTCCTATTGAAGTGGCAAAAGGGATCTATGGTAGAGCAAGCTTAGCACAAGACCAACTAGATGTCTTGATAAAAAGTGATTTGATCGAAAAAGGATATCACTATTCTGACCTCCCTTTTATTTTTATGCAGCATATTTTAGAAGAACGGTATAATCAAGGATTGGATCAATTAGCCGAGGAAAATATTTTTGCCCCGCTGGGATTAAATAGTACGGTCTTTAACGCGAACAAAACACTTCCGCAAAGCCGCATAGTGCCTTCAGAGGTTGATGACTATTTTCGTCAACAAGAATTAAAAGGATATGTACACGATATGACTTCCGCCGTTCAAGGTGGGATAAGTGGTCATGCCGGTCTTTTTTCTAATGCATTAGAGGTGGCAACCATTATGCAAATGTATCTTCAAAAAGGAAGTTATGCAGGAAAGCGTTTCTTTGATCCAGCTACTTTTGATGCCTTTAATCAGTGTTATTATTGTAATCAAGACAATAGAAGAGGAGTGGGGTTAGATAAACCTCAATTGTGGGGGGGTGGAATGGCTTTTAATGGGATTTCTACGAAAAGCTTTGGTCATGCTGGATTTACTGGAACTTATGCCTGGGTAGATCCAGAAACACAGATCGTTTTTGTGTTTTTATCGAATAGAACTTATCCTTCTGCTAAAAATCGTAAGCTAATCGACCAAAGTATTCGCCCACGAATGCTTAAATTAGTGCACGACACTATTCTATATTAAATGAAAATTGCTATTGTTTGTTATCCCACATTTGGTGGAAGTGGAGTGGTCGCGACAGAATTAGGCTTAGCCTTGTCTCATCGCGGGCATGAAGTGCATTTTATTACCTATAAGCAACCGGTAAGGTTGGAAGTTTTAAACAGTAGTTTACATTTTCACGAGGTGAATGTACCAGACTATCCCTTGTTTCATTATCAACCCTATGAGTTAGCCCTTTCGAGTAAACTGGTTGATACGGTTAAAACCTATGGAATAGAATTACTTCATGTCCATTATGCCATTCCTCATGCCTATGCGGGCTATATGGCCAAACAAATGCTAAAAGATCAAGGTATTGATTTACCCATTGTTACAACCCTTCATGGTACAGATGTAACCCTGGTGGGGAAACATCCTTTCTATAAGCCAGCAGTAACTTTTAGTATTAATCATTCTGATTGTGTTACCTCGGTTTCTGAAAGTTTAAAACAGGATACTGTAAATGTCTTTGAGGTTCATAAAGAGATTAAGGTGATTCCTAATTTTGTTGATTTTTCTAAGCATCAGCATCATGATGAAGATTGCCAGCGCAGTTTAATTGCGCCAGATGATCAAAAGATAATTACCCACATTAGCAACTTTCGTAAGGTGAAACGTATAGACGATGTGATTGAGATATTTTATCGCACACAGAAAGAAGTCAACGCCATTTTGATTATGGTGGGAGACGGACCAGAGCGTTTAAGTGCGATGGAAACTTGTGAGAAATTAGGGATAGAAAATAAAGTCAAATTCCTAGGAAAAAGTAATCAAGTGTATCAGATTTTATGCTATTCTGATTTGTTTATTTTGCCTTCTGCCTCAGAGAGTTTTGGGTTGGCCGCACTAGAAGCAATGATGATGCGAGTTCCTGTAATATCAACCAATGTTGGTGGATTACCCGAAGTAAACATTGAGGGTGAATCTGGTTACCAATTTGAATTAGGAGATGTAGAAGGCATGGCGCAAAAATCTATCGCCCTACTCAATGACGAACAAAAGTTAGAAAGCATGAAAGACAGGGCCTATACCTTAGCCAAGAGATTTGATATAGAAGCTATCGTGAATCAATATGTAGCCGTTTATAAAGCTGCTCTGGGACATTAACCTATTTTATTTTGGGTGGTAAATGCGTTCTGCATTCGTATAAATGGTCTCCTTATCAAAAGTCATTTTCTTTGTTTTAAACTGAGTGTACAGCTCCATTTGATCTCCATAATGAGGACTCTCAGGATGGTCTGAAGAGCCATAAGAAATCACCGACTCTATTTCTGGTCCTTCTGGTGTAAATTTGACTAATTCAATATAGGATTCTCCTGCGACCACTTTTACTTTTCCGTCTTTGTAAGGAACAGCAGACATGGCGGTCACCACATCGTTTATTCCAAAAACGGGAAGTTCTTTATTACCTCTCACCAATTTTTGGTAATCTCCTAAGGCTACTTTGGTCGTACCAAAATGTTTTAGCATATGGACTTTAACTTCTTTAAAAGCTTTGACTAATATTGCTGTTGGAATGATTTTAGGGTCGGGAATTTGATCGTAATAGGGTCTAAGCTTATGATATAACATAAGGTAAGTTCCGGCGCCTAAAGAGGTAGCAGTGGCTTTGCGATCCCAGTTTTGAACCCGAAGAATAAGCTCCCTGATTTCTGGAAATTGATCCGCATTCATTTTTTCTAGATAATTGATATTCATCCAGGAATACACAAATGGTTTTGGGAGTTGGTGGTCGTATTTAATGCGTTTAAAGTCGGCATAAGACACTTTATCTTCTGCTTCAATTAAGTTCATTAAACGGGTAGAGCGATTATTGTGATAAGTTTCAAAATTGGCGTCTTTTGAAAAATCATCTGGATTAGGGTTATTCGATTCATCTGAAGAGAAAAACGGACTGTGATTAGCATTGTAAAAGTAACCAGATGAAGGCTGAATTACTTGGGGGAGCTCTTCGATATCATAGGTTTCTGTCCAAAGGGTTTTACGAGTGTTTCCTGGGACCACTTCTTTCCAGTTATAACCTTCGGCACGTTTTGGAATAAGGCCATTAGAGATGTAAAAAATGGTATCGTTTTTATCTGCATACCCAATATTATACCCAGGTAATGCCTTCATTTTTAAAACATCATAGAACTCGCTAAAAGAAGTAGCTTTGTTCATGCGCCACCACTGTTCTAAGCCTCTAATTTCATATAAGGCAGGTGTGCGAACAGCATAATAACCCGATTTATTTTTAAGGGTAGGGCCAAAGATACTTTCGTAATATGTCTTAGAAATTTTAAAGGGTATCCCTAATATTTTGATATTGAGTTTCGCTTTCTTTTTTTGCAGTGTAAGGTATTCGTCGTCTACCTTATATTGCCCCTTTTTAGAGGGGTGCATTTCAAGTTTAAAAACATCTGTTTTGTCAGGGTAATTTACCGTATGTGCCCAGCCTAGGTGTTGATTTGCACCTATAAGGATACTAGGGGTTCCTGCAAATAATGCCCCAATAATATTGGTCCCTTCCTCGCTGCACAAATGGGCTTCATACCAAGAGACAGGTCCGTCTAGGGGTTGATGAGTGTTAATGGCGAGGTAGGTGCTACCGTCTGTGGTTTTACTGCTGTTAAAAGCAAAGGTGTTCGAACCTGTTATTTCTTCCTTTGGGGCTTCTAGTTTTACATTATTACCCACAATACGCTGGACCCAATAATCTCCTCGCGAAGAGATAAAGAGTTGAAGTTGTGCATAACTCAACATCATTTTTGGGTTAATAGGAAATAAGTCGTCTTCTAAAACTTCTTCTGGATGTGTGCTTGCATATTGATTGAGGGCCTGTGCATAGGCTTCTGCAATTTTTTTATACTCGGGACTTATTTTTTGATCATATTCTTTTTCTATGATTTCTTTCGAACCGATAAATTGGGCGATAAAATCTGCCCCGGCACCTTTTGTTCCTATATGTTTACCTAAAAGTGCATTCCCCGCTAGGTACCCCTGCTGAATGGTTTTAAAGTCGTCTTCTGCATGGGCCCAGGCTAGCCCATAGGCTACATCTGCATCTGTTTTCCCAAAGATATGAGGAACCCCAAAGTTATCTCGAACAATCTCTATGTCTTGGGGATTGATTTGAGCAAAAGTAAAAAAGGGAAGAAGCAGAAATAAATAGAATTGACGTCGCATGTTTTTTTCTTTAAATGTAGTCTTTTACTTTTAAAAAAAAATCACTTTACAAACGAATACAATTCTAGTCAAAAACTTGTTGATAACAATCAAAATTAAATAGCCTGTTGTGGAAGATTTAAAAGTAATAGAGGATTAACCGTTGGGGAAGGCTGTATTTTATTTTTAGAGCATGATAGAAGTATATAATCGGT
>JAKMGK010000087.1 GCA_022424955.1 Flavobacteriaceae bacterium | reverse complement strand
TCTGGGACGGTCTCTATGTCAAGAAATAAGATTTTTGTTAAATCAAGGTTGCGCAACATTTTCTATCATTTCAAAACCTTCTTGAATATAGTCATGGAAAGATTGACTCCCAAAACTATTTTTCTTTGGCCCTTTTTGACGTCCCAAACGAACAATAATTAAATCCTTTTCAGGGAAAACAATGATATATTGTCCCAAGTGACCCCGCATGGCATAACCTTTTTCTTCCTTATAATGGGCTAACCACCAGCCATAGCCATATTCTGGACTATCTTTAAATCGTGGGCGAGTACTCTTTGCAATAAAGCTAGAGTCCAGTAATTGTTCTCCATTCCACTTTCCGTTGTCTTTGTATAATTTCCCCATACGGGCAAAGTCTTTAGCGTTGGTGGCAAAACAACAATAGGCTTTTTCCATTCCGTTTTCCTTACTATCAACTTGCCATAAGGCGTCTTCTACTGCGCCCATGGGTTGCCAAAAGTTCTCAGAAAAATAGCTACTTAATGATTGACCTACCGCTTTTTTGATCACCATCCCTAGGAGTTGTGTAGCGCCGCTATAATAGACGAAGCCTTGTCCTGGAGGAGTTATAATCTTTCTATTCAGCATTAATTTATTCAAATTGGGAGTGATATAAGCCTCCATCATTCCATTGATAGAAAGATCATATTTCTCATTCCAGTCCAGTCCAGTGGCCATAGAAGATAAGTCTCCCACAGTTAAGTCTGCTGCTAAACCTTCGCTAAATTCTGGATAAAAACCTCCTACCTTTTGGTCTAAACTTTTGATATGTCCTTGTTCAATGGCTTTTCCTAACATGGCAGAAACAAAACTTTTTGCGACTGAAAAAGAATTGCTTTTAGAGGTGTCAGAATATCCTTGATAATACGACTCGTGTAATATACTGTCTTTGTAAATGACTAAAAAGGCAACAGATTCATATGTTTCATGTACCTGATTAATTTTATTTGATAGAGGTATGCTATTATATAGGGCGTGTTTTGGCCATTCTTGGGGACTATTTGAAGCTTTCACTAACGCATTATCAAAGTATTGATAGTCTTCTAAAAACGCTGTATCTCGCCCTGTTTTAAGGGCTTGTTTTGCGGCAATAAAAATAAAATTATACGGACTAATGTAAAGCACGAGTAAGAGCAAGAAGAGCAACCCTAGAAAGTAACGTAAAAATTGTTTCATAGTATTTACCGTTTAAAACGGTGCATTAAATTAATTTTTTCTGGACAGGAAACCCTTCCATTTCAAGTAAAGATTCTTTCCTTTCTAGCCCACCAGAATAACCTACTAGTGTTCCATCACTACCGATTACTCTATGGCATGGGATTGCCACTAAGATAGGATTTTTTCCTATAGCTGCGGCTACAGCTCGAACGGCTTTTGTGTTACCGTATTGGCGCGATAATCCTAAATAAGAAATGGTACTCCCAAAAGGGAGTTCTTGAAGTAAAACCCAGATGGCTTTTTGAAAGTCCGTGCCTTGTGGATTGATTTTAAAATCAAGAACGGAGCGTTTACCAGCAAAGTATTGCTGTAGTTGTTCCACACATGGAACTAAACAGTTGGGTACATTATTTTCCATTTCAAGAGTACTTTTTTCAAAAAGTACTTCTTGAATTCCTGCGACATCACCTCTTACCTTAATTGTACCCAATGGACTATCAAAGTAATGTATATCCAAGGCGGTGTTATTAATATAGAACATAAAGGTAAACAAAATAAAGTTGTTATTTTAGTTAAATAAATTTAAATCAATGAAATACACTCAACCTACATTGTTATGGAAAGGGGTAATGCCCGCTATTACTACACAATTTTCCCTTTCTGGGGAACTAGATTTAAAAGCATTTATAAAAAACTTAAATGCACAGGTTAATGCAGGGGCTAGCGGCATTATATTAGGCGGGACACTGGGGGAAGCAAGTACCTTAACAGCGGTAGAAAAAGCCCAATTAGTGCAAACCACTTTGAAAGAGGTGGGAGAAAAAGTAGCAGTAGTTCTTAATATTGCAGAACAATCTACTCAAGATGCCATCGCTGCTGCACAAAGCGCACAAGCGCAAGGGGCACATGGTTTAATGCTTTTACCCCCCATGCGTTATAAAGCGACAGATCGTGAAACAGTTGCTTATTTTGACGAAATAGCAAAAGCAACCACACTCCCCATTATGATCTACAATAACCCTGTGGATTATAAAATTGAAGTTACCTTAGACATGTTCGATGCTTTAAAAAGCAATCCCAATATTAATGCAGTAAAAGAGTCCACACGTGATATTACAAACGTTACCCGTATGCGAAATCGATTTAATGATCGTTTTGCCATTTTATGTGGGGTGGATACCCTAGCAGTAGAAGCATTAATGATGGGTGCAGATGGATGGGTAGCAGGATTAGTCGATGCTTTCCCACAAGAAACTTGTGCAATATATCATTATATAAAGCAGGGAGAGTTTGATAAAGCACTGTCGATTAATCGTTGGTTTATACCCTTATTAGAATTAGATATTTCTCCTCAATTAGTGCAGAACATTAAATTGTGTGAAGTGGCTACAGGTTTAGGGACGGGTCATGTGCGCCCTCCTCGTTTACCTTTAATTGGAGAGGAAGAAAAACGAGTTTTAGCCATTATTCAACAAGGGATGAATAGCCGTCCAGATGTTTCTGACTATAAAAAGTACTTATGAAGAAAATTAATAATCTTGTTGCAGGAATCTGGGAAGAAAGTGATGATTATTTCACTTCTTTTGAAAGAAAATTTTCTATTGCAAATCTTGAACAGGCTAAGCAGTCGGTGGTAGCTGCTCACAAGGCTTTTTTGTGCTATGGGAACAGCTCAAACAAGGAGCGTGTAGAATTTTTGTCTCAAATTCAAAGGGAGTTAGAAAAACAAAAATCAGAAATATTAACCGTTTATCAAGAAGAGTCTAAATTACCAGAAGGTAGAGCAGAAGGCGAGTTTGCCCGTACCCTAAATCAAATTCAAAGTTTTATAGACCTGTTACTAGAGGGTCAATATGTCCAGGCAAAACTTCAGCAGATAGAAGGTGGAGCAAAAATCAGGAAAATGTTGCAACCCATTGGATCTATCGCTGTTTTTGGTGCAAGTAATTTTCCTTTGGCCTTCTCTACTGCAGGGGGGGATACTATTTCTGCTTTAGCCGCGGGTTGTCCCGTTATTGTCAAGGCACATCCTTATCACCCCATGACCAGTTATCTTGTGGCTACCGCCATAGATGCTGCGGTAAAAGCTTGTGAATTACCCAAGGGAGTTTTTTCTCATTTACAGAGTGACCAACACCTATTGGGACAAGCACTAGTTGAGCATCCTCAACTATGCGGAGTGGGATTTACAGGAAGTTATAAGGGCGGGAAAGCACTTTATGATCTAGCACAGCAACGTCCAGTTCCTATTCCAGTTTTTGCTGAAATGGGAAGCATAAATCCTATGATTCTTTTTCCAGGTGCATTATCTCGAGAAGATTTAACCCCACAATTAGGGGATTCTATTTGTTTAGGAAGCGGACAATTTTGCACTAACCCTGGGGTCATAATTGCATTAGGTGAACCCCAGCGCTTAGATGAATTTGAAAAAAGATTGGGGGATTTTTTAATACAAAAAGCCCCTCAAGAGATGGTACACGAAAATATCGCCAATCAATATAAGGCGAAATTAAATGTGTTAGAAGATCAAATTAAATTGTATCAAGGAGAACAAGCGGCCCTGGGAGTAAGCACAGCTAAAAACTTCCTCCAGCACAAGACGTTAAGAGAAGAAGTGTTTGGCCCATACTCCTTACTAGTGCGCTGTTCTTCTTTAGACGAAGTCGAAGCAATAATTATGACAATAGAAGGACAACTCACCTTATCTTTAATAGGAACCACAACAGATCAAGCAGAGCTTAATAAAATATTACCACTAGCCCAACAAAAAGCAGGTAGAATATTATTTGAAGGTGTCCCCACGGGGGTGGCGGTAACACAAGCCATGATGCATGGCGGCCCCTTTCCTGCCTCGACAGACGAACGCTTTTCTGCTGTGGGCATAGACGCCATCTATCGATGGTTACGTCCTGTGAGTTATCAAGATTGTCCTGAAGCGCTATTGCCTCCCGCATTAAAACAGGATAATCCCCTAGGGATTACACGTAATATTAATGGTTTAATGACAAAAGATAGCGTATGAAATTGGCTAGATTATTCCCTTTAGTTTTTTTGTTTTTGCAGTGTGAAAAACGAGCAACCTCTAAGGATTTACTGCAATTGATTAAATCCTATGAAAATTTTGAAGCCTATGATAAAGAAAGCTTCCCTTTGGGGGATTTTTCAGAAAAGCGCTTTCAAAAAGAAGCTGACTTTTGGGTAAATACACTTTCAGAATTAAATACCTTATCCATTGAATCATTGAGTCAAGAAGATCAATTATCCTATAAACTTTTTCAATTTGTACTTCAAGAAAACATCAAGGAGTATGAGTTCAAAACCCATTACAATCCAATTTTGTCTGATGCAGGTTTCCACAATGATTTGATTTATCGTGTGCGGCCCATTACCTCAATCAAAGACGCTAGAGAATATTTGACTTTACTGAGAGCAATTCCATTATTTGTAACGCAAAATATGGTGCTAATACAAAAGGGAATTGAAGCGGGGATTTCACAACCTAAAGTGATTTTTAAAGGTTATGAAAACACTTATGAGCAACACATCACTAAAAAGGCAGAAGACAACTTTTACTTCCAACCTTTTATAGAACTCCCACCAACTTTTTCTAACAAAATAAAAGACAGCCTTACAGCAGAAGCAAAACGAGTAATTACACAAGAGGTGGTTCCAGCTTTCCAAGAGATAAAGTACTTTTTTGAAAAAGATTATTTGCCCCATACAAGAGAGAACATTGGGGTGAGTAGCACCCCCAATGGAGCAGCGTATTACAAAAACCGTATTGCATTTTACACCACACTTCCTTTAACAGCAGAAGAGATTCATCAAATAGGTTTAACCGAGGTGAAGAAAATCCGTGCCGCTATGGAGGCAATTATTGCCGAGGTTGGATTTAAAGGGTCCTTTGCAGACTTTTTTACCTATTTGCGAACAGACTCACGTTTTTATGCTAAATCTCCAGAAGAATTATTAATGCGAGCAAGAGACATTTCAAAGCGATTAGATGAACAGCTTCCGCGATATTTTAAAACCCTGCCTCGCAAACCTTATGGTGTTGCACCTGTACCAGAAGCAATCGCACCTAAATATACAGGTGGACGCTATATTCCTACTGAACCAGAGAGTAGTGATCCTGGCTATTATTGGGTGAATACTTATAATTTACCTAGTCGTCCATTATATGTTCTACCTGCGCTTTCTGCCCATGAAGCAGTGCCAGGACATCATCTACAAATGGCTTTAAATGCAGAATTACCAAAAAGTATCCCCGCGTTTAGAAGGAATTTATATCTCTCTGCTTATGGAGAAGGCTGGGGTTTATACACAGAGTCACTTGCGTCAGAAATGGGAATTTACACAACACCCTATGAACGCTTTGGTCAACTTACCTATTCGATGTGGCGAGCCTGTCGTTTAGTAGTAGATACCGGGATACACGCATTTGGTTGGCCAAGAGAAAAAGCAGTAACATTTATGGCAGAAAACACCGCGCTATCTCTACACGAAATTAATACAGAGGTAGATCGTTATATTTCCTGGCCTGGGCAAGCCCTAGCCTATAAAATTGGAGAACTTAAAATAAAAGCATTATGTCAAAAAGCGACCCATGCGCTAGGAGATGAGTTTGATATCAGGACATTTCACGAAATCATCTTGGGAAAAGGCACTCTCACCCTTCCGTTAATGGAACAAGAAGTAGAACGCTATATTATGTCTTTTAAAAATGAATAAACCCATTGTATTTGAGTGCATAGATGCGCATACAGCTGGAAACCCAGTGAGACTTGTTAAAGGTCCTAGACCTCCGTTAAAAGGAAAAAATATGATGGAAAAACGCCTACATTTTTTAAGGGACTACGACTGGATTAGAAAAGGGCTGATGTTTGAACCTCGCGGCCATGATATGATGAGCGGGAGTTTTTATTTTGATCCCTGTGATCCATTAAACGATGTGGCGATTCTATTTATTGAAACCAGTGGTTGCTTACCCATGTGTGGGCACGGATTGATTGGGACAATGACGATTCTATTAGAAGAGCAGTTGATTCGACCAAAAGAACCTGGAATTGTCAATGTAGAAACCCCAGCTGGCTTAGTTAAAGTAGAATACACCCAAAAAGATGGGAAAGTCTCTGCTGTTCGATTTACCAATATTCCTTCCTACTTAGCACTAAAGGAAAAATTAATTACTCACCCAGAATTGGGGCAATTAACCATTGATGTCGCCTATGGCGGAAATTTTTATGCAATAGTAGATGTTCAAGATAATTTTAAAGGAATAGAACATTACACTGCCAGTCAATTAATTGATTGGAGTAAAAGCCTGCGTGATTGTGTAAATACAAATTTTGACTTGGTACATTTAATAGATGCTAACATTAAAAAATGTAGTCATGTATTATGGACAGGAGCCACCTTATCAGAAAGTGCGACGGCTCGAAATGCGGTCTTTTATGGAGACAAAGCCATTGATCGCTCCCCTTGTGGAACGGGAACTTCTGCACGGATGGCTCAATGGTTTGCAAAAGGGTTTTTACAAAAAGGGGAGCTTTTTATTCATGAGAGTATCATTGGCTCTATATTTAAAGGTAGGGTAGAAGCGATCACTGCAGTGGGCCCAGCAAAAGCTGTAATTCCCAGTATTGAAGGTAGCGCTAGAATTACAGGCTATAATGCAATTATTTTAGACGATAGCGACCCCTATGTTAATGGATTTCAAGTAATATAAGATGCAGAAAAAAATTATTGTTGTAGGGGGTGGAATTATTGGTTTGTCCTGTGCATTTTATCTGCATCAAGAAGGACATCATGTAACTATACTTGATCAAAGTGCAATGAATCAAGGAGCTTCTTATGTCAATGCTGGATATTTAACCCCTAGTCATATCGTACCTTTAGCAGCACCAGGGATGGCAACTAAAGGGTTAAAGTGGATGCTTGATTCTTCCAGCCCCTTTTATATTCAACCCAGATTGAACCTTGACTTATTAGACTGGGGAATGAAGTTTATGCGATCTTGTTCGCAAAAACACGTCAATAGATCCTTAAAGGTAATTAGAGATATTAATCTTTTTAGTAAAGAATTATATCAAGACTTAGCAACTTTACCAACATTGGATTTTCATTTAGAAGATCGCGGTTTATTGATGGCTTTTCAAACTACTGCAGCAGAAAAAGAAGAAGAAATAGTCATGAGAAAGGCTAAAAAATTAGGCCTAGCTGTAGAAAAAATCAGTCCTAAAAAAGTTCAAGAATTGCAACCAGATGTTTCAATGGATATAGTAGGCGCTTATTGGTATCGTTGTGATGCACATAGTACTCCAGCAACTTTTATGCAACAGTTAAAGAGTTACTTAGTCAAAGAAGGAGCCAAGATTCATCAAAATGCTAAGGTAACTTCATTGATCAAAAAAGGGAAAACCATTCAAGCAGTCCAGACGGATCAAAGTGTTTTCTCTGCCGATGAAATTGTCATTGCCACTGGAGCGTGGACTCAAAAACTTTTGCAACCCTTAGGGATAAATCTCCCCTTGCAAGCTGGGAAAGGATATCGATTAGATGAAACTCAGCCTACTGGAATTACACTACCAGCTATATTGATGGAGCGGAAGGTGGCGGTTACTCCCATGCAAGGATTTACTCGTTTTTCGGGCACTATGGAAATTGCCGGAATTAATCATAACATTCGTCAAAAGAGAGTAGATGCTATTGTTCATGCAGCTTCACAATACTACCCTGGATTGAAGTTAAGTCAATTAACTAAGGAGAAGGTGAAATGCGGTCTTAGGCCTCTGTCTCCAGATGGTTTACCATTTATTGGGAGACATTCTAACTTTTTTAATCTAACTATAGCAACAGGACATGCTATGATGGGATGGAGTTTAGGTCCAGCAACAGGAAAGCTAGTTGCCGAAGTAATATCTAATCAAAAAACTAGTTTAGACCTTACCGCTTTTGCCACAGAAAGACGTTATGGTTGATAGGAAATCCCCGTTGAAAAAGGTGGAGATCGGTACAACACTCGGCCAATAACTGGAGAGGAGCCACTTAATCCCCAGCTTAATTTAAAGATGAATTCTCCCCCTATATTGACCACCTCTACATTGTTTGCAAAAATGCTTCCATAACTATTAGAGGCATCTAAACTTCCATTGAAGAAGGATTGTATGGTATTTGCTCTAGCTAGGGCTAAGAGTTTATCTTTAAATATTTTCGTGCCAGTTTCAACACTGGCACGAAATTCATCTGAAAAACCTTTTGAGCGTTGATTGACTCCAACGCTAGCTTTAACATAAAAAGGTTGTTTTCCTAATTGATAAGACTTCCCTAGGTGGAAACGCAACTGCTGATTGAATTCGCCATCTCCTGTTTGATAGCTTCCATCACTCCCGCCACGAACTTTTCCTGTAGGTAATCCTAGACTTAATGAGATAGAATAGGCCCAACTGTTCTTTTTGGCGAGTTGATATTCCACGCCTAGATTAATATCTCCTAGACTAGAAAACTGTTCTCCTGGGATTTTTTCTCTTCCCGAGCTAAACACTTGTGCATTTTGATAAACCCTAGTATGGGGGAGGTAGCTAATTAAAGTAACCTTATCATTTAGACCATACCGCCCAAAAAAGTTTATTATAAATAACCCCCTTGTAGCATTGGGGTCAACCAATCCAGTACTAGTGTAATGCTCATCTGCTTCAAGCCACCATGCACCTATTTTGTAATATCCTTTTCCTTTTTCTTGTGTCCATTGGGCTTGAAGACTCATGCCAATCAAACAAATCAATATGATGCTATACTTTTTCATTATTCAAAGAGTTGAGCATCTCCTACTTTTACCCGAAATGGTTTACACCAGTAAAGCAGATATTTATAGTCCATTAGACCAATCGAGGCAGGTAGAGTATAGCTGTGTTCTCCAGAAAAAACACTCACTGCACCAACTTCATATCCATCTTCTGGAGAGTTAGGATTGTTCGTTAAATAAAGGTATAAGCCTGGTAAAGATGAGGAAGCGCGGTAAGTATCATCTAGACTTAAGATAATTTGTGTTCCATTGTGTTCATAACGAAAATTTCCCTCAAGCGTGTAGCAGGAAGTGGTGCGTATTTGTCCCTCAAAAAATTGTGGGGCGACCACAATCCCATTATCCACCTCTTCTCCCTCCTCATCTATACTATCATTATTCTCATTGTTCGAGTCTGTTGAACTCGAGGTATTAGAAGTAGAAGTAGCCGTGTCTGTGGTTGATGTTGAGGTCTCTGTAGTTGAGGTGGGCGTATCTGTAGTCGTTGTTGCAGTATCTGTGGTGCTAGAGCTTACCTCTGTAGTGGTTGTGGTTACTTCACTCACCCCTTTTGGGGTTATTTCAAAAGAAAACTTGCTTCAATGGGATCTCCTTGAATCCCAATAGTACTAACAGTGAGTAATACATTACCCGTTTCCAAGGCTTTTAGTGTTCCGTCGGATTGAATTTCGACTGCTGTGGGAGGAATGGCAGACCATTCTAAGGTAGGATTGTTGACCTCTCGTCCAGACTCATCAAAGAACAATGCTTCGAATTGATAACTCAAGCCTTCTCTAATGCTAATAATGGCGTTAGTGATTCTTAAATTAGGATCTACATAGTCGTCGACAAAATCTTCTCCTATAAAAGCGAGAAAAAGTAAACAAATCCATAGAGATAAAGGGCGTTTCATGGAGATTGTATTTTAAAACAAATCCACAAAAACAATGTCTTTTTATTTTATGTGCTTAAAATACGCGCAGCGTCTTTGGCAGTATAAGTAGCGATTAATGAGGCTCCAGCGCGTTTAAACGCAATAAGTTGCTCATAAACAATGGCGTCATAATCAATCCAGCCTTTTGCAGCTGCAGCTTTTAACATGGCATATTCTCCACTTACTTGATAAGCTGCAATGGGGGTTTCAATTTGCTCGGCTAAATCTCGAATGATATCTAAATAGGCCATTCCAGGTTTAACCATAACAATGTCTGCGCCTTCCTCAATATCGAGTAAGGTTTCACTAATGGCTTCTTTCCGATTATGAAAATCCATTTGATAAGTTTTTTTATCTCCAAAGCCCGGGGCAGAGTCTAATGCATCGCGAAAAGGGGCATAAAAAGAAGAGGCATATTTGGCACTATAACTCATAATACCCGTGTGGTGAAAACCTTCCGCTTCTAATAATTCTCTTATGTATTCAACACGGCCGTCCATCATATCACTAGGGGCGACAAAATCTGCTCCTGCTTGTGCATGGGATAAGGCTATTTTAGCCAAGACCTCTTTTGTAGGATCATTCAAGATAATGCCTTCTTCGACAATTCCATCGTGACCAAAAGAAGAATAGGGGTCTAGTGCAACATCTGTCATTACAAGCATCTTTGGACAGGCTTTTTTAACTGTTTTAATGGCGCGTTGCATCAATCCTTTTGGATTTAAAGCTTCCGTTCCTTTATTGTCTTTTAATAAATCAGGAACTTTTACAAAGAGCAAAACACTTTTTAGGCCTAAAGCCCAAAGTGATTTCACTTCATCAACAATTAAATCCAGACTCATACGGTAATAATCTGGCATGGAGGGAATTTCTTCTTTAATATTGCTTCCTTCGACAACAAATAGCGGGACAATAAAATCGTCAACACTAAGGCTTTGTTCTCGTACTAAGCTCCTAACGGCTGCACTGGTTCTTAATCTTCTATTGCGCTTTAATGGATACATAACTTATAAAGTTTCTTGTTCTCCTTCTTCTGAAGGAAGATTATTGTCTATTTCGTCTTCTTGATTTTGAAGTACTGCTATTTGACCTGGGATAGTGATATCATCTTCTAATACTGTTTCTGCTGCTTCTTTTTTCATGGTGCCTTTTGTCATGACTAGCATTGAACTTAAAATAACCACTAGTAGTACTTTTTCGTCAATTAGTACTGGAGTGTTTTCTAGGAACTTGATTTCATCAATTTGTAAAAAAAGTAGAATACTAATCAACCCACGTGGAGATATAAAAACAAGGGGTGAGGGGCTTAACTTGAAAGTGGTTGCTGTAAAATATACATAACGTAATGCCCACATTATTCCAAAAATGATCAAGCCATAAATAAAGGGTTCTGCGGAAGTAAAGTCAGTTATTTTAATAGAGAACCCAAAGAAAAGGAAGAAAAAAGTTTTAACTAAAAAGGTAGATTCTGCAGTTAGGATATGAAATTCATGTAGGCCTTTTTCTGTTTCTTCTAAATCCAGTCTTCGCTTTAAAAAACCTGGAAGTAAAGCCTTCACATTACTAAGGAATAGCCCAAAAATAAAAATAGTTACCAGTGCCGGGAGATGAAAGTATTTTCCGAAGGCATAAACTAAAATGAGTAGGGCTAAAATGAGGAAGAATTTGACATGGTGTCCAATTTTTTGCAATAATTGAAAGAGACAAAAAGTAATGAATAAGGATACCCCAATAACCCCAAGTATTTGCATGCCTAAAGCGAGAAGTGATTCTGCACTCACAAGAGATTGATTAGTCTCAAACTGTCGAATCGCATAATTAAATAGCATGATTCCTAGTATGTCTGAAAAGGTGGATTCATAAACGACAAATTCTTTTTCTTGTTGTCTCAACCCAGCACTTGAGGGAATCGCCACTGCACTACTAATTATTGAAAGTGGTGTAGCATAAATTATTGCTGCTTGATGAGACATACCCAAAAGGTGTTCAAACGCCAGACTAATTGCGATTACGTTAAGGATTAAAATAAGGCCAGCGGCGAGAAATCCTTTGATAATCACGGGTAGTTTATTCACCGTAATATTGAGTTCAAGGGCCCCTTCTAAGACAATAAGGATTAGTCCAATTGTACCTAAAACAGGAATAAGTCCGTCTAAAAAGTCAAAATTATCTATGCCGTAAATCGTGGTAGCTAATCGAACGCTAATCCCTGTAAACATCAATAAGATGACTGCAGGGAATTTTGTTTTACGTGCAATAATATCAAACACATAGGAAAAGATAATCAAGAGCGGTAAAACAATTAAGATTGAAAGAGTACTCATGCATTTATACTTTTAATCAAGATAGAGAATCTATTTCAGTTCGACCCAATTTTTAGGCTGTTTCAACACTTTGATAAGTTCTTCTTCTGGAGAATTTGCTTCAGCTTCATGATTGTATTTCCACTGTACTTGAGGAGGTAAACTCATCAAAATACTTTCAATTCGACCATTTGTTTTTAAGCCAAATAAGGTGCCTTTATCATGGACAAGATTAAACTCTACATAACGGCCACGACGAATTTCTTGCCAGTTGCGTTGATCTTCTGTAAAGGGGAGGTTTTTTCTTCTTTCAATAATGGGAAGATAGGCCGTGAGAAAATGATCAGCTACATCTGTCACAAAAGCATACCAATCTTCCATGCTTTTTTGTTGTGGCTTGAGGTAGTCAAAAAACAAGCCTCCTAAACCACGAGCTTCATTGCGGTGGGCGTTCCAGAAATATTCATCACAACGTTTTTTATAGGTTGGATAAAAAGAAGGATCGTGTATATCACAAGCTTCTTTACAAGTTTGATGAAAGTGAACGGCATCTTCTTCAAAAAGGTAATAAGGGGTTAAATCTAGTCCTCCGCCAAACCATTGATCGGCAATATC
This sequence comes from Flavobacteriaceae bacterium, assembly GCA_022424955.1. Taxonomy (GTDB): domain Bacteria; phylum Bacteroidota; class Bacteroidia; order Flavobacteriales; family Flavobacteriaceae; genus Arcticimaribacter. Next base: position 21,048 of record JAKMGK010000087.1, on the reverse strand, counting down.
ACCATTAGCATCATACAATTCAAAATAGCGCCAGTTCGCGTGTACTGTGGGGGCCAAAGGATTTTTAGGGTGAAGTACTAAACTTAGGCCGCAGGCATAAAAAGAAGCATCACTTACATTAAAATGTGTTTGCATGGTAGCTGGTAAGGTACCATGAACGCCAGAAATATTGACGCCTCCTTTTTCAAAAACCGCCCCATTTTCAATTACACGGGTACGGCCTCCACCTCCTTCTGGGCGATCCCAAAGGTCTTCTTGAAAGCTGGCTTGACCATCTACTTTTTCAATCGCCGTAGTAATGGTGTCTTGTAGGTCACAGATGTAGTTGTAAAATTGGGTGCGCATGTTTTAAACCTTATATTCTTTTACGGCATCGATAAAGGCCTGGGCGTGATCAACCGGAATATTAGGTAAAATCCCATGACCTAGGTTTACGATATAACGATCTTTTCCAAAGCCATCAATCATTTTTTTGACTTCGCTTTTGATGGTGGGGATAGGAGAAAGTAAGCGGGAAGGATCGAAGTTTCCTTGTAGGGTTATTTGCCCTCCCGAGAGGTAACGCGCATTGCGCGCAGAACAAGTCCAGTCTACCCCTAGAGCACTTGCGCCAGATTTTGCCATATCATGTAAGGCAAACCAACAGCCTTTCCCAAAGACGATCACGGGAATATCATCTTTTAATGCGGTAACAATTTGCTGAATATAGGGCCAGGAGAAAATGTTGTAATCGTCAGGAGAGAGTAATCCTCCCCATGAGTCAAAGAGTTGAACAGCATCCACTCCCGCAGCTACTTTAGCTTTAAGATAGTCGATGGTGGTATTTGTAATCATTTGAAGTAAACGATGAGCTAGTTCGGGTTGACTAAAGCAAAAGGCTTTTGCCTTGTCAAAGTTTTTAGAGCCTTGCCCTTGAACGGCATAGCACAATAAGGTCCAGGGAGAACCAGCAAAACCAATCAAAGGCACTTGGTCGTTTAAGGCTTGTTTTGTCATTTTTACCGCTTCGATTACATAAGAAAGCGCAACTTCAGCATCGGGAACAATTACCTCATTGAGTTCTTTTTCTGAACGAATGGGGGTGGGAATCCATGGCCCCACCTCAGCTTTCATCTCTACCTCGATATTCATGGCTTGTAGCACTACTAGAATATCGCTGAACAAAATAGCGGCATCAGTTCCAATTTGCTCAATGGGCAATATGGTGATTTCTGTGGCTAGTTCTGGGGTTTGACAGCGGGTAAAGAAGTCATATTTTGCTTTGAGCTTCATAAAATCGGGGAGATACCTTCCTGCTTGACGCATCATCCACACGGGGGGACGTTCAACAGTTTCTCCTTTTAAAGCGCGTAAAAATAGATCGTTTTGTATCATGCTAGTGTTGTTGTGTATTTTCTAACAGCGGCAATTAGATGTTCTATGGTGGGCTGTGTTGCTGTGATAATATTGTCAGTATATTTTTTTAGACTTTGTGCAGTTGTTTCTCCTATGGCAAAACTGGTGCTATCTGCTAGGCTGTTATTTTGTAAATAGCTTTCTACCCCAGAAGGGCTGTAAAAAAGAACAGCGTCATAATTTCCCATGGCTTTGGGTTGTGCGCTACTTGTATAAGTTTCAACGACTTCAAGTGATCTATTTTCTCGCGCAAAAGCTGCTTCGATGGCGGGCATTCTTTGATTTCCTGTAAAAAACAAAAAAGGCTCTTTTTTTGTGTTTTTTAGGATAAAATCAGCTAAAATTGACGCATTTTGAGTCATTTTAACTACTTTTTGACCATTTTCTTCTAAAAGCTTTTGCGTTTCCCCCCCTACACAATAACAGTTATTCCCCCTAAAGCGGAATTGATTAAAGACTGATTTAACCGCATTTTGAGAACTAAAAATTAAGGATTTATTCTCTGGATTAGCCTTAAAATTTGTGGGAGTACTTTTGATAAAGTCCCAACAGCTGTAGCTAACGCCTGTTTGAATAAGCCTATTTTGCTGTTCGACAGACAAACATTTTGTCGATAAAAGTCTAAATTCAAGCATGTCCTTTTTTAAATTCTTTCATCAATGCGTCTCCTCCTTGTTGGAGTAATTCTTTGGCCAGTGTCTCTCCCATCTCACGGGCTTCTTTTTTCGCAAAGCTCTTTTTGATTTCTTGTGGGGCACCTCCCTTTAAAGAATATAGCCCTCCACTAAAATGGACGGTATCATGATCGCAATAAGCATATGCACCAATGGGCGCTGTACAGCCTCCTTCGAGGGTGCTTAAAAAATCGCGTTCCACCTGAGCGCAAACCTCTGCTTCCCGGTCATTGAGTAAGGTGAGTTGCTGGGCGATGTCTTCGTCTTCTAAACGGCACACCACCATTAAAGCGCCTTGTGCTGGAGCGGGTAACAGCTGATCAAGGGGTTCAATAATTTCGTTTTTAATTTTTAGTCGATGCAGGGCAGCTTCGGCAAAAATGGCTCCATCCCAATCTTCTTCTTGTAATTTTTTTAGTCGGGTTTGAATATTCCCTCTTAATGGAACTATCTTGTCTTGTGGGTTTTGCATTTTCCATTGCGCTTTCCTTCTAAGGCTTCCTGTGGCGATGGTCTTTGTCTCTTTGGCTTTAGCCATAGAATTCTTCCACACGATTATATCTCGCACTGGACCTCTTTCTAAAACAGCCGCTTGAACGATCCCTTTAGGTAATTTTGTGGGAACATCTTTCATGCTGTGTATGGCCAGATCGATGTCTTTATTGAGTAATGCGATGTCTAGGGTCTTTGTGAAAATACCGGTGATTCCCATATCATATAGGGGTTGCTCTAAATTGAGATCTCCTTGACTTTTAATGGGGACAAGTTCTGCAGAAATACCTAATTCTAGTAAACGTTCTTGCAAGGTTTTTGCTTGCCAAAGGGCCAAAGCGCTATCGCGTGTCCCTATGCGCAAAGCCCTATTCATGATGCGAAGGATCTAATTGAAAAACATCTTTAAAAATGCTTAAAGCATCACTGGCTTTAGCTGGATTTTCTTTTAAGAAATTGGCTAATTGTCCGGTAATTTTTTGAATCATTTGATCAGAAACTAGGGTAGCTTCATCAGGTAAGTTTTGTTTGCGTTCGCGGGCTTTAATTTCGGCAGTTTGTTGGTCAGTTAATTTTGCTTTTAAAGCACGTAGGGTTGGGGCATATTGACGGTCGTGTAACCATTGTAAAAACTCTGCCTCAATTTCACCAAGAATTTCTTCTGCATGAGGCAAGTGTTTTTTGCGTTCTTCCAGAGTTTTATTTGTGATTTGTGAGAGGGCATCTAGATTGACCACTTTAACATGCGGTAGGCTTTTCACATTTTCATGAACGTTACTAGGAATGGATAAGTCTAGAATTAACAAAGGCTTTCCTGTATGAATAATGTCTTTTGCCACCGTGGGAAGTTGTGCACCCGTAGCGACAATCATGACATCCGCTTTGCGAATTTCTGTGGGTAATTCTCCATATTCTTTTACTAGTACATTGAATTTACCCGCGATATTTTTTGCCTTTTCGTGGGTGCGGTTAATTAAGACAATATGATCATTTTCGGTATGCTTGATAAGGTTTTCACAAGTGTTTCTTCCAATTTTGCCTGTACCAAATAGCAGAATATTTTTATCTGAAACAGCTTCGATATTTTGAATGATATATTGTACCGAAGCAAACGCAACAGAGGTCGCTCCTGTGGAGATTTTTGTTTCGGTTTTAATGCGTTTACTGGCTTGAATCACTGCATTGACTAGTCGTTCTGAAAAGCCATTGACTAGCTCTAATTTCTTAGAGCGATAAAATCCTTGCTTTAATTGGCCTATAATTTCAAAATCTCCTAAAATTTGAGAATCTAACCCCGTTCCTACTTTAAAGATATGGTGAATAGCAGCTTCGTTTTTGAGGATGTAACCTAATTGTTCAAAAACACTTAACGCTCCACCCGAATGGGCGCAAAGTAATTTAATGACTTGGTAGGGGTGTGCTGCATAGGCATAAATCTCTGTCCTATTGCAGGTAGTATTGATTAAGATTTCTTTAATCCCTTTATCTTTCGCTTCTTTCAGTAAGCTAACACATTGTTCATTGCTTAAACTAAATTGACCCCTTGTATTAAGGTCAGCTGTCTTGTAGCTTATCCCAATGGTATAAAAATGTTGTGTAGTAGAATCTACCTTCATTTATCAAATCTAAATCCACCACAAAAATAAAGGACGTTAAAGAAAAAAAATAACGCTAAAAGTAGATAAAGTAACGCAAAGCGATTAATTTTGACTAAATTCAATAAAAACAAGTGTTTAAGTAAGCTTAAACGAAACTATTAAGAACAATTCTAAATAATATTAATCCGTATTCTATGCACAAAAATAACGATAAAAGTTTAGCACTTAAGACAGAAATAGAAGAAGGTTTTTATGTGATGCGTTTCCAAAATGATAGTGCAGAGGTTGTTCGTGAAACCCGGGATATGAGTAGTAATTATATTCAATTCCATTTTTGTACAAAAGGGTATGGGGATTTCCTTTTTAACGAAGGGAATTATAGTTTCCCAGTAGAGGAAGAAAATAATATTTTACTGTTTAACCCTCAGCGTGATTTACCGCTAGATTTAAAGCTTTCGCCTAATACATGGTTAGTGAGTGTCATTATTTCCATTAAGAAGTTTCATAGTTTATTTTCTCAAGACGCTGATCACATTCACTTTTTAAGCCCTGAGAACCTAACTAAAAAGTATTATGACAGCTCGATCATTTCTCCCAGTATGGCGGTGGTGTTAAGCCAAATTTTAAGTGCAAATGTTCACCCCTCTATGCAGGCCCTTTATCTTAAAGGCAAGGTCTATGAATTGTTGAGTTTATATTTTAATAAAAGTGAAGATGCCAATAGCGAACAATGTCCTTTTTTGGTAGACGAGGAAAATGTGCGTAAGATTAGACAAGCCAAAGAAATTATTTTGACCCATATGGCAGAGCCTCCTTCTTTACAAGCCTTATCAAATGAAATCGACCTTAGTCTAAGCAAGCTTAAAGAAGGCTTCAAGCAACTTTATGGAGATACTGTCTACGGTTATTTATTGTCCCATAAAATGGAAGAAGCCCGACGAATGCTGGAATCGGGAAAATACAACGTCAACGAGGTGGGTTTAAAGATTGGCTATTCTACCGCAAGTCACTTTATTGCTGCTTTTAAAAAGAAATATGGCACCACCCCAAAAAAATACCTACTATCCTTATCTTCGTAAAAAAAAATGCCGGCGGAGCGATCCACCAAAAAAGAAAAGAAAAAGCATATGAAAGGAGTCTTATTGGTCAATTTAGGGTCGCCAGATAGCCCTAATCCACCAGATGTAAAAACCTATTTAGGAGAATTTTTAATGGATGAAAGGGTAATAGATTTGCCTAAACTACTCCGCACCCTACTCGTAAAAGGAATTATTTTAAATACCCGTCCAAAAAAATCGGCGAAAGCTTATAAAAAAATATGGTGGGAAGAAGGGTCACCATTAATCGTTTTATCAGAACGTCTTCAAGCTAAAGTGCAAGATAAGGTGAGTGTTCCAGTAGAATTGGCGATGCGCTATGGAAAGCCATCAATCAAAACCGGTCTTCAAGCCCTTGCAGATAGAGGGGTGACAAAAACCTTGATTGTCCCGCTCTATCCTCAGTTTGCCATGGCTACAACTGAAACCATTTTAGTTCTTGCAGAGGAATTACGCCAACAGTATTTTCCGCAAATGAGCTTTACTGCATTGCCCCCCTTTTACAAACATCCAGACTACATTAGGGTGTTGTCGAATTCTATTCAAGAATATTTACAAGACAAGGAGTGGGAACATTTATTGTTTTCTTATCACGGTGTACCGAAACGTCATATCCGTAAATCAGATATCACAAAATCGCACTGTAAAATGGACGGGAAATGTTGTCAAACCGACTCACCGGCCCATGAGTTTTGTTACAGTCATCAGTGCTATGAAACCACTAAACAAGTCGCCGAGTATTTAGGATTAAAAGAAGGGACTTATTCTACTTCTTTTCAATCCCGCCTGGGACTTGATCCATGGTTACAGCCTTATACCGACAAAACCATTGAAGCTTTTGCTAAAAAAGGCACTAAAAAAATGGCGGTAGTAACTCCAGCCTTTGTTTCTGACTGTCTTGAAACCCTTGAAGAAATAGGGATGGAAGCTGCCGAGGATTTTGAAGACAACGGGGGAGAACATCTTGAAGTAATCCCTTGCATTAACGATCGAGAGGAGTGGATTAATGTAATGAGTCGCTGGGTCGACGAATGGGCGCTTTCACCAGTAAAAGCTTAATGGTAGATCGATCGATACAAATGGGGACAGACCCCATTGGGAAGTTATTAATTCGACAAGCTGTTCCTGCATCTATAGGAATTCTAGTGATGTCACTAAATATTTTAATTGATACCATTTTTGTGGGGAAATGGATTGGCTCAAATGCTATTGCGGCGATCAATGTCGTTTTACCGGTGTCTTTTTTTATTGCCGCTTTAGGAATGTCCATAGGAATGGGGGGAGGTTCAATCATCTCTCGTGCTTTAGGGAGTGGTGAAAAAGCACGGGCGAATAAAGTATTTGGGAATCAATTGACCCTAACCTTCTTATTCACCTTAACTTTTATGGCCTTGGGGCTGGTGTTTTTAGAAAGTATCATTCCTTTATTTGGCGGAAAAGGAGACCTCTATCCTTTGGCTAAAATCTATTATATCATTGTAGTGATTGGGGTACCTATCTTGGGTTTTTGCATGATGGGAAATAATACTATTCGGGCAGAAGGGAAACCCAAAAATGCCATGTATGCCATGGTGTTGCCATCAATTTCAAACTTGATTTTAGATTATGTCTTTATCTATCAAATGGGTTGGGGTATGGAAGGTGCAGCATGGGCAACCACCTTATCTTATGCCATTTGCGGAAGCTATATTCTGTATTTCTTTTTGTCTAAAAAATCAGATTTGAGTTTAGGTTGGAGTGACTTATTGCTCGATTTAAAAATTGTCAAAGAAATGGGAGGCTTAGGTTTTGTTACCCTTGCTAGGCAAGCCGTGGTGAGTATCACAGTGCTCTTAGTCAACAACATACTCTTTGCCCTAGAAGGAGAGAATTTAGTGGCGGTGTATGCCATTATTAGTCGCATGTTAATGTTTGCACTTTTTCCAATATTAGGGATTACACAAGGTTTTGTCCCTATCGCTGGCTTTAACTATGGCGCAAAGAAAAAAGAAAGGGTAGTAGAAGTAATACAAAAGGCCATTATTTATGCGACCGTATTAGCGACACTAGTCTTTGTAATGATTGTCTTTTTTGCAGATCAGATTGCGGCAGTTTTCACCAGCGAACCCGAAGTAGTTTCAACTACAGCAGAGGTGTTGACCTGGGTCTTTTTAAGTACACCCATTATTGGGTTACAATTAATTGGGTCGGCTTATTTTCAAGCGATTGGGAAAGCAATACCGGCTTTATTGTTGACTTTGACCAGACAGGGGTTTTTCTTTATTCCCTTATTGTTGATTTTACCGCGTTATTGGGGATCATTTGGGGTATGGATCTCTTTTCCTATTGCAGAAGCGGTAGCAACAATAGTTACAGCCATTTTCTTACAGCGAGAGCTTAAAAAATATATCGCTGCTCCCTAGAGTGTTTGCTCTCTTCTTTTTGTATTTTTAGCATAATAATTAATCTTGTATCAGGGTGGACGCCTATTATAATTACATCAAATCTTTACATTTAATCTTTGTGATTACTTGGTTTGCAGGCTTATTTTATATGCCTCGTTTATTTATTTATCATATTGAAGCGATGGAAAAAGGGAGTCCAGATCGAGAAATACTCGCAGAACAACTCAAATTGATGGCAAGGCGTTTGTGGTATATTATCACCTGGCCTTCTGCAGTATTAGCAACAATTTTTGCTTTGCTTTTATTGTATATTATTCCATCATGGTTGGTACAGGACTGGATGATGATAAAGTTGTTTTTTGTTGGCTTACTATTTTTGTATCACCTCAAGACCCATCGTATTTTTAAAGCCTTTCAAGAAGATGATATTCAATACTCCTCTCTCTTTATGCGGGTGTGGAATGAAGGGGCTACCCTCTTGCTTTTTGCCATTGTATTTTTAGTGATTTTAAAGAGTAGTTTTCATTGGATTTTTGGGCTATTATCACTTGTGGGACTTGCTGTTTTATTGATGTTAGGGATTAAGCTTTATCAAAAAGTACGCAAAAGTTAAAGCCATGAAAGGAAGAAAAATATCCCTTAGGGCGAGAATATTTTTCTCCATGATTATCTTGACCATTTTCTCCTTATTGTTAATTCTATTTGCTTCATATTTACAGTATAATACTCAAAGTGAGGACTACAATTTGAGACGCCTTTTCCGGAAAGAAACTCAAGTAAAAACCCATTTGAATTATTTGATGAAACGCGACTCTGCCTTTCAAAAAATTAGTCAAAGAAAGGCACATTATCAACAAGAATTTTCCTCTATTGCCACCATCCATAAAGTGGAATATGCTCTTTTTACTTTAACGGGTCAGCCCATATTTTACTCCTATGCAGAGATGGGAGAAACAGAAGACATTTACACCTTGTCACAAGAGGTTATTGATGACCTATATCAAAATCAAAGCCTTCGATTATTAAAGCAAAATCAAGCAGAAAAAGGAAAATTTCAATCTTCTTACAGTATTATGGCAGACGAATTGGGGCAACCTTATGCCATCTTGTATTTCCCTTATTTTGAAGATGTATCCTTTAGCACAACAGAGCTCAACACCTTCTTGACCAGGGTTTATCAAATCTCTTTGTTTATGACTATTATCACCTTCTCTTTTGCCTTTTTGTTATCTGGATTCATCACCCGTCCAATTGAAACATTAAGGAATAAGATTGATAAAATAGGACTATTAAAAGGGAATGAAAGGGTCAGTTTAGAAAATGCGAGTAAGGAGATTGACAGCCTAGTAATTTCTTTCAATAGTATGTTAGATGCCCTTGAAGCGAGTGCAGAAAAGTTAGCTAAAAGTGAACGGGAGCAAGCATGGCAAGAAATGGCGAAACAGGTAGCACATGAGATTAAAAATCCATTAACTCCTATGCGATTAACCATTCAAAGCTTTCAACAACGCTTTGATCCTTCGGAAGAAAACAGTCTGGATAAACTAAACGATTTTTCTAAAACCCTGATTGAACAAATCGATACCATGAGCAGGGTAGCGAGTGCTTTTTCTGATTTTGCAACCCTTCCGCAACCTAATATTTTAGAAGAAGATATTGCAGAAATCACTCGTCTAGCTACTGAGATTTTTGAAAATGCGAGCATTCAACTCGACCTTCCTAATAAAACAATTCTTTGGCCGATTGATCGAACACAATGGATTCGTGTGATGACTAATATAATTCAAAATGCTATTCAAGCTGTTCCGCAAGGGAACACACCAATAATAGAACTTAAGATGAGAGCAACTAAGCATAATCTTAACGTTCAAATAAAAGATAATGGTACTGGAATTGCTCCAGAAGATATCCCACGGGTTTTTGAACCAAAGTTTACGACTAAAACAGGTGGAATGGGACTGGGTCTCGCTATTGTAAAAAATATTATTTCTTCATTAAATGGAACGATTAACTTTAGTTCATCACTTGAAGAAGGAACTACTTTTTATATAGATTTAAAACGAAAATATTATGACGACATTTGAGCACCTTTTGGTCGAAAAACAAGATAGAATCGCTTGGGTAAGTATCCATAGACCCAAAAAACTAAATGCATTAAATGCTGCCTTATTAGAAGAGCTTCATCAACTGTTTCTATCCCTTAAGGAAGAGAGTGATATTCGTATAATTGTATTGACCGGTAGTGGAGAAAAAGCATTTGTAGCAGGAGCAGATATTGCAGAATTCGCTCAGTTCGACGCTCAGCAAGGGAAAATGTTATCTCGCAAGGGACAAAAAACGGTCTTTGATCTAATTGCGCAATCCTCTAAACCAGTGATTGCTGCCATTAATGGTTTTGCTTTGGGTGGTGGCTTAGAATTAGCCTTGTCATGCCATATTAGAATTGCTTCAACAAATGCGCGAATGGGTTTACCCGAAACTTCTTTGGGGGTCATCCCAGGTTATGGAGGTACCCAGCGACTAGCCCAACTTATTGGCAGAGGGCGAGCAACAGAAATGATCTTGAGTTGTAGAATGGTTACTGCAGAAGAAGCTTTAAATGTTGGCCTGGTTTCGCAAGTTGTCTCCCAAGAAGAATTATTGTCTTCTGCGGCAACACTCGCCGAAAAAATTATGTGCAATTCTTCTAATGCCATGGGACATGCTTTAAGAGCAATAGATGCTGCATATCAAGAAGGAGTAGCAGGTTTTGAACAAGAGATCAATGCCTTTGGCGAATGCTTTGGGCATCCAGAATTTAAAGAAGGAACCCAGGCTTTTTTAGAAAAACGAAAAGCTAATTTTTAACTCCCTCTTTTACAGTATTTTCTAATAGGTTAAGCGCAGTTTCCATTTCCATTTGCTGTGGTAGTATGGCTTTATGAACCTCAATTTCTAGTCGAATGCCTATGGGCATAGGGAAGTATTTCCACTGGGCTAATTTCCACGAATTATTGATACTTATGGGAACTAAAACAGCCTCTGGTAAATGGGTGAGTAAGCTGCGCAAACCAGCGCTTTGAAATTTTTTAGGTTGCCCATTGCGGGTTCTTGTCCCCTCTGGGAAAATCACTACAGACCAGTTGTTTTGTTCTATATTTTTAGCAAAATTTGCAATGGCATTAAGAGAGGCTACGGGGTCTTTTCGGTCGATTAAAACGTTTCCTCCATGGCGTAAATGATAGGAAATACTAGGAAGCCCTTTTCCCAATTCTTTTTTAGCAACAAATTTGGGGTGATATTTTCTTAGGTACCAAATCAGTGGCGGTATGTCATAGGTGCTTTGATGATTTGCCGCAAAAATCAAAGTCCCTTTGTGTGGTAATGTTTCTGTGTTTTTAAAAATTATTCTTGTTCCCAAAAGGTTCAAACATCTCAGAAGGGAAAAGTTTAAGAGATCGACTGTTTTTTTTTGGGCATTGAGATTTACCCACCTTAAACAAAAGACTTGGATAGGGTGAAACAATAAAAGAAAACTACTAAAAAAGCAGTAGTATACAAACGAAAAAGGGTAAGCGAGTAGCTTGAGCATCCTCGTTAAATTGTTGGCCTAACAGTGCTCGTCGTAAGCTTGCTTTAAATTAGCTGCAATCATATCTGCAGGGCGTCCTTCAATATGATGACGTTCGAGCATATGTACTAATTCACCGTCTTTAAACAATGCCATTGATGGAGAAGAAGGGGGAAACGGCACCATCATAGAACGTGCTGCATCTGTTGCCTCTCTATCAACACCAGCAAAAACGGTTACTAAAGAATTAGGGACTTTTTCATTATCTAAAGAAAATCTAACCCCAGGTCGTGCATTTGCTGCGGCACAACCACAGACAGAGTTTACGACAACTAAGGTGGTACCCTCTGAATTGATAGCCGCTTCAATCGTCTCTACTTCGCTCACTTGTTTAAAACCTACGGCAGTTAATTCATCACGCATAGGTTGTACTAATTCTGCTGGATACATAATTATTTTTTGCTTGTACAAAGATAAAGAGTTTTCTCATTTTAACATCGCTATTGCTCTTATTTTAAAGTTAAAGTTATCTTTGTATTTGAAAAATTAAAGAGAAAGAAAAGAGGATGATTAAATGGGTCACCGCAATATTAGGTTACACCTATTTCCGCTTTGGCGGAGCAATTTTGGGTTACTTTATTGGAAGTGTTTTAGAACAGCTTTTTCGTCAAGACAGACGCAATCCCTTTGCAAGTGTCCAGTCTCAACGAATGCAAACCAATCAAGTGCAACTCAATTTACTTTCTCTAGCTGCTATTGTAATTAAAGCAGATGGGAAGGTGGATGAAAGGGAGTTGCGTTTTGTGCGTAATTATTTTATCACAAATTATGGGGAAGCTTATGCTTCTTCAATTTTCGCAAAATTCAATACAGAGGTTAAAAAGGAACAACAAAACTTAAACGAGATTACCCGTTTATTTGTCCAAAGAGCCCCATATGAAACCCGCCTCCAGATTTTACACTTCCTTTTTGCTATTGCAAATGCCGATGGTCATGTCGCAGAAGTTGAGGTGCAAAAAATCCTTCAAATTGCAAATGCACTGCAATTGCGTTCCATGGATTTTGAAAGCATTAAAGCCATGTTTGTAAAGTCTGCAGACAACGCCTATAAAATCCTTGAAATTAGTCCTAGTGCAACAGATGCAGAGGTGAAAAAGGCCTATCGCACCATGGCTAAAAAATATCACCCTGATAAATTGCAGACAGACGATGTAGCCCTAAAAAAAGGTGCACAAGAAAAATTTCAGCAGGTCCAAGCAGCCTATGAAACTATCCAAAAAGAAAGAGGCTTATAGTGGATACAGTTCAATTTTATGTCAATTTAGGGTTCCAGCATGTAATAGATCTTAACGGTCTAGACCACTTTTATTTTATTGCTGCGTTAAGTTTGCCCTTTGGGTTAAAAGACTGGAAAAAACTCTTGTGGTGGGTTACTTTATTTACCCTGGGGCATAGTCTTTCGCTAATTGGGAATTATTACGCAGACTATGAATTTTCTAGCTATTGGATAGAGCTGTTCATCCCCATTACTATTGCGCTGGGGTGTCTTCCTTTATTGATGCAAAAAAGTTTACAGGCGAATAAATTTAGCATTGGCTTAACCTTCTTTTTTGGATTAATTCACGGTTTAGGCTTTGGTCGTTTCTTTGCAATGATGGTCGATTCTTCTGCTGCGGTAAGTAGTCTTTTTTCTTTTGCACTAGGAGTCGAATTAGCGCAACTTGCTATTGTTTTAGCCGTGCTTTTACTCAACCTTTTATGGTATAAAAAGGAGCCTTATTTAAAGCTTTGGCGATTGAGCCTAGGGGGGATAATTTTCCTTTTGGCCCTTGCTATGATAGTTGAGAGAATCTAACTATCTTCATTTTCTAATCTATTTTTATGAAAAAAATTGCCACATCTTTCACTTTGCCTAATGGCTCTGTTTTAAAAAATCGTATTGCAAAATCGGCCATGAGTGAAAATATAGGTACCCTGAGTAATGCCCCAACAAAAACCTTGATTAATGCATACAAAGTATGGGCTAAAGGGAATCCAGGTCTTTTAATCACAGGGAATGTGATGATCGACAGCAAGGCGCTAGGAGAACCTAGAAATGTAGTGGTGGAAGATTACACCCATTTTGACTTATTAAAAGAATGGGCTAAGACAGTCGAAGGCACTGGCGTACATCTATGGCCGCAATTAAATCATCCGGGGCGCCAAGCTTTTGGATCTATTAATAGAGAGGTTGTTGCACCATCTGCTGTGCCCTTAAAAATGGGAGGAGCTTCTAAGATGTTTAAAGTAGCCACCCCTTTGACCGAAGAGGCTATTTGGGATATTATCAAGCGTTTTGGGAATGCTGCAAGAATAATGAAAGAAGCTGGTTTTACGGGCTGTCAAATCCATGGAGCACACGGGTATTTAGTAAGCCAATTTTTATCCCCTATTAGCAACACCCGAACAGATCAATGGGGGGGCTCACTGGAAAACAGGGCGCGTTTTGTTTTAGAAGTGTATCGTGAAATACGTCAGCAAGTAGGGCCAGATTTCCCTGTAGGGATCAAAATTAATTCAGCCGATTTTCAACGCGGTGGCTTTACCGAAGAAGAATCTATGGAGGTGGTACAAATTCTTTCTCGAGAGGGAATGGACTTGATTGAGATTTCGGGAGGGACTTATGAAAAGCCCGCGATGGTAAAAGGAAACCGCAAGCAAAGTACGATTGAACGTGAAGCTTATTTTTTAGACTATATCAAAAAAGCGCGTCAAATAACAGAGAAGCCCTTGATGTTAACAGGTGGATTTCGTTCGGTAAAAGTAATGGAAGAAGCCCTTGCTGGAGGTGCAATGGACATTATCGGTCTGGGAAGACCATTTTGCTTATACCCCAATCTTGCTCAAGATATTTTTGACGCAAAAGAAAGTCGTTTTGAAGCCCCAGTGCCCACCATTGGAATCGAGCTCTTAGATAAAATGGGTGGAGTAGAACTCCCCTGGTATGAATTGCAAATACAACGCCTTGGAAAAGGCAAGCAACCCAAACCGAATCTAGCAGGAATATGGGCCTTTTTGTTTACCATGAGAGGAATGTTTTTAAAATCTTTTTTAAAGAATTAAGCCAAACAAAATTAATATCTTCGTTTAGCGATGAACAAACAAACACAATACGACCGCGCCTATTTAACCATGGCGATGACCTGGGGAGACCTTTCTTATTGCGAGCGCAAAAAAGTGGGCGCCTTAATTGTTAAGGATCGCATGATTATTTCAGACGGCTATAATGGCACCCCTTCGGGTTTTGAAAATGTCTGTGAAGATGAAGACCATTATACTAAATGGTATGTATTACATGCTGAGGCAAATGCCATCCTCAAAGTAGCATCTTCTACACAATCTTGTCAAGGCGCAACCTTATATATTACCCTTTCTCCCTGTAAAGAATGTTCTAAATTGATCCATCAATCTGGTATAAAGCGCGTGGTTTATGCTACTGCTTACAAAGATTTATCTGGGGTTGATTTTTTAAAAAAAGCCGGGGTAGTGGTAGAACACTTTTCATTAGAACATAATAGTGTATGAAGTCCTATACTGTGTATATGTGGGTAGTTGTACTCCTTTCAATGATCTTAGGTTTTTTAATTGGGAGTAACCAGCAAATAGTCCAAAATGTCGTGCGTAAACCTGTGACGGGAAATCAAAAACTGTCTCAGTTTATGCGTTACTTAGATCAATATTATGTCGATCAAATCGACACTGACAGTTTAGCCACAGAGGTTATTCAAGATCTAATTCAAAAATTAGATCCACATTCTTTTTATATCTCTAAAGATGAACTGTCTCGCATGGCAGAAAATATGCAGGGAAATTTTAAAGGAATAGGGGTGAGTTTTTTTATGGTAAACGACACAGTGAATGTAGTGCGTGTTCTTCCAGGAGGGCCCAGTAAATCCGCTGGAATTTTAGCTGGGGACAGAATTTTAATTGCGAATCAAGACACCCTTTATGGGAAACAATTACAGAGTCAAGATATTGTCAATATCCTTAGGGGGGAAGAAAACACTCCTTTGCAGTTATCCCTCTTCCGCCCCAGCGGGCAAAAAAATATTTTGGTTGACTTAAAGCGTGGTGCCGTGCCCATAACCTCTGTTTCCCATTATCTCATCAACCCTGAAATAGGGTATATAAAGATCAATCGATTTGCCGAAACAACCCGCCTAGAATTTAGCAAGGCAATCACAGATTTAAAACAAAAGGGAATGACCCAATTGATTTTAGATTTGCGTAACAATCCAGGAGGATATCTTGAAGCAGCAGAACAAATTGCCGATATTTTCCTTGCAGAAGGGAAGGCCATTGTTATGGTACAAAGTAATAAAGGAGAGCAAAAAGTAACTTATGCCAATAAAGGAGGAGCCTTTGAAAAAGGGCAAATCTATGTTTTAATCAATGGGGAATCTGCTTCGGCAAGTGAGGTGGTTGCTGGGGCGTTACAAGACAATGATCGCGCTTGGATTTTAGGCCAGCGCAGTTTTGGGAAAGGACTAGTGCAACAACAAATGCCGCTAGGAACCAAAGAAGCGGTTCGCTTAACTACAGCACGTTATTACACCCCTACAGGACGATCTATACAGCGGTCTTATGATAAAGGCAATGAAGCTTATTATGACGAAATTCAAGAGCGTTACCAGACAGGAGAAATGGCCGATGCCAATAAAATCCCTCAAAATGATTCCCCCGCTTTTACTACTCCAAAGGGGAGAGTTGTTTATGGTGGCGGAGGGATAGTTCCAGACATATATATTGCGAATGAAGCAAGTGTAGAAGAAGAATGGAGCAACTATCTCTTGCGGTCTAACTTGATCAATCATTTTGTCTTTACAGAATTAGATCAGCGAAGAGAAGCCTTTAAAGGGGTAGATAGAGAGACGTTTATCAACTCTCCTCTAGCAGATCAAGACAGGTGGATAACTGCTTTAAAAGCCTATATTAAAACAGAAGGGATTCCACTACAACTTGAAGACGAAACCTTAGCTGCAATTACCATACAATCTTATCTAGGTTTACAGCTTTTTGACGAAGCAGCACGGTTAGAAATCCTTCATCGACAAGATGCATTTACACTAAAAGCCCTGGAAGAAATCCAAAAAAACCTCTGGACTAATTAGAAATCCTTCCCTTTTTGTTTGGCATTAATTTTTAACGAAAGCAAAAGAATCCATATTAAAAGCAAGGCAGATCCCGAGGCTAAAATCCCAATAATTGCAACGAGACTATCCCCTTCTGTGGGCATGTCCCAGTCAATCATTGTAGCATTAAAAATCATCATTCCAAGGGCGAGAACTGCCATGATACGCAAGAAGGTTTTCATAACTATATTTTTAAAATATTTGCTGTATGTTGGTTGTGAAGAGTTTAACAGCGATGGCTAATAATACCACCCCAAAGACTTTTCGAATAATATTGATTCCAGAACGCCCCAACATTCTTTCAATTCTGCTGGAGGATTTAAGAATGACATAGACAATGATAATATTAATTACGATGGCAATGATAATATTGACTACATGATACTCTGCCCTCAAAGAAAGTAAAGAAGTTAGAGTTCCGGCACCAGCAATCATAGGAAATGCTAGCGGAACTATAGAGGCCGTGTCGGGCTCTTCGTCTTTAAATAAATTCACTCCTAGTACCATTTCAAGGGCCAAGAAAAAGATGATGAAGGATCCCGCAATGGCAAAAGAATTAGTATCTATCCCAATGAGTTTTAGAATTTCTTCTCCTACAAAAAGGAAAGCAATCATGATGATCCCAGATACTATAGAGGCTTTTTCAGATTGAATATGCCCTACTTTTTTCCGCAGCGAAATCACCAAAGGAATATTTCCAATAATATCAATTACGGCAAATAAAATCATGCCTGCCGTAAAAATTTCTTTTAAGTCAAATCCCATTGGTTCAATTATTATCGTGCAAAAATACATCAATTCTCTATGTTTTTGTACAATTCAAAATGAATTTATCATCATCAAAAAACTATCTTTGACCCATGATGCAGATAGATAAAACATTGGTTTCAGATGATTTACTAGAAAAAGAATTCGTTTGTAATCTTCAACAATGTAAAGGGGCTTGTTGTGTTGAGGGAGAAGCTGGAGCTCCACTGGAAGAAGAGGAGTTAAAAGAATTAGAAAAAAATTTTGAAGCCATTCGACCCTATCTCAATCAAAAAGGACTCACAGAAATTGACAAGCAAGGCCTGTATGTTAAGGGATGGGATGGAGAATGGGAAACCCCTATAATTGAAGGAAAAGAATGTGTTTATACCGTTTTTGATGATCAAGGACATGCTGCCTGCGGAATAGAAAAAGCTTATTTAGACGGGAAGATTGATTGGAAAAAACCCGTTTCTTGTCATCTATACCCTGTTCGTGTACAGCAATATTCAGAATTTGCAGCAGTCAACTATCATCACTGGCAAATTTGCAGCGCAGCCTGCAGTTTAGGAGAACAATTAAAAGTTCCTGTCTATAAATTTGTAAAAGAAGCCTTGGTTAGAAAATTTGGTCAAGACTGGTATAATACCCTTGAAAAAGCAGCGGAAGACAAGGCCAATTAGCGTTCCTAGGTTTCACGGGGCTTAAGAAAGAAAATAAGCTCTAACACACTGATTAACATAATGTTAAAAAATAGCCTTTTTTCGTCATTCGTTGTAAATTGAGCTTGTTTTGTTAAAAACTATAGGTCATTGTGGATAAGTATGACTTTCATTTCTTCTCACAATTTTAAATCTTTGTTAGAAACAAAAACAGAACTAGAAATTCAAAATGACGAGATTATGGCAGCAGTAGAACCGATACTTCAAGAAAACAAAGACAGATTTGTAATTTTTCCAATCAAACACCACGACATTTGGGAGTGGTATAAAAAGATGGAAGCAAGTTTCTGGACTGCAGAAGAAATCGATCTACACCAGGATCTCACAGATTGGAACGACAAGCTCAATGCAGATGAAAAATACTTTATCAAGCATATATTAGCTTTCTTTGCAGCCTCAGATGGGATTGTAAACGAAAACTTAGCAGAGAATTTCGTCAATGAAGTTCAATATTCTGAAGCAAAGTTTTTCTATGGCTTCCAGATTATGATGGAGAATATTCATTCTGAAACCTATTCTTTGTTAATTGACACTTATGTCAAAGACGAGACTGAAAAAGATCAACTATTTCGTGCCATTGAAGTTTTCCCAGCCATTAAGAAAAAGGCAGAGTGGGCATTAAAGTGGATTGACTCAGATTCTTTTGCAGAGCGATTAATCGCCTTTGCCGCAGTAGAGGGAATTTTCTTTTCTGGAGCATTTTGTTCAATTTATTGGTTAAAGAAACGCGGACTAATGCCCGGGCTAACCTTCTCTAACGAATTAATCTCTCGTGATGAAGGAGTTCACTGTGATTTTGCAGTGCACCTACACAACCATCACTTGGTGAACAAAGTCCCTACAGAGCGTATCCAAGAAATTATTTTAGACGCCCTAAATATCGAGCGCGAGTTTGTAACAGAGTCATTACCCGTCAGTTTAATTGGAATGAATTCTAAATTGATGACACAATACCTTGAGTTTGTGACAGACCGCTTATTGGTTGAATTAAATTGTCCAAAAGAATTTAATGTGACCAACCCCTTTGATTTTATGGACATGATTTCCCTTCAAGGGAAAACCAACTTCTTTGAGAAGCGTGTATCAGAATATCAAAAGGCGGGAGTTTTAAACGCCGAAGACCAAGAAACTAAAATTAGTTTCGACGCAGATTTCTAGGAGTTCCTTCTGGACATAAATAAATACCGGTATTATTGATTGACAATAATACCAATGAAATAATCATTAAAACCAAAAGTGCATGTTTGTAGTCAAAAGAGATGGGCATAAAGAGCCTATAATGTTCGATAAAATTACCGCCAGAATTAAAAAATTATGTTATGATTTGAATCCACTGGTGGATCCAGTTCGTGTTGCGATGCGCGTGATTGAAGGTCTATACGACGGAGTGACTACCTCTGAGCTAGACAATCTTGCTTCTGAAATTGCCGCTACAATGACGACCTCTCACCCAGACTATGCACAATTGGCGGCGCGTATTTCTGTATCAAACCTGCACAAAAACACTAAGAAGTCCTTCTCTGAAACAATGACGGACTTGTATAAATATGTTAACCCTAGAACCGGTAAAGATGCACCTTTACTCTCTGATCAGGTGTATAACATTATTCAAAAAAATAAAGAGGTCCTTGACTCAAGCATCATTTACAATCGTGATTTTGGCTATGACTTCTTTGGTTTTAAAACCTTAGAGCGTTCTTATTTACTCAAGCTCAATGGCGAAATAGTAGAACGTCCACAACATATGCTGATGCGTGTTTCTGTAGGGATTCATATGGAAGATATTGATTCTGTACTAGAGACCTATGAGTTAATGTCTAAACGTTTCTTTACCCATGCAACCCCCACCTTATTTAACTCTGGGACACCAAAACCACAAATGTCTTCTTGCTTCCTTTTGGCCATGCAAGACGACAGTATTGATGGGATTTATGATACTTTAAAACAAACAGCAAAAATTTCGCAGTCTGCAGGAGGTATTGGACTATCTATACACAATGTTAGAGCAACAGGTTCTTATATTTCTGGCACTAATGGAACTTCAAATGGTATTGTACCCATGCTCCGTGTTTACAACGACACGGCTCGTTATGTAGATCAAGGTGGAGGAAAGCGAAAAGGATCTTTTGCTATTTATATCGAACCATGGCATGCCGATATCTTTGATTTCCTTGATCTGAGAAAAAATCACGGAAAAGAAGAAATGCGTGCACGTGACCTATTCTATGCCATGTGGACTCCAGATTTATTTATGAAAAGGGTAGAAGCAGACGCAGAATGGACCCTAATGTGTCCAAACGAATGTCCAGACCTTTACAAATGTCACAGTGATGAATTCGATGCTTTATATACTAAATACGAAAGCGAAGGAAAAGGCCGTAAAACCATTCGTGCGCGTGAATTATGGGAGAAAATATTAGAGTCGCAAATCGAAACGGGAACACCTTATATGTTGTACAAGGATGCAGCGAACCGCAAGTCGAATCAAAAGAATCTAGGAACCATTCGTTCTTCTAACCTATGTACAGAGATCATGGAGTATACCTCTCCAGACGAAGTTGCTGTATGTAATTTAGCTTCAATTGCACTTTCCATGTTCATTAAAGATGGTGCTTTTGATCACGACGAGCTTTTTCGTGTGACCAAGCAAGTAACCAAAAATTTGAACCGTGTAATCGATCGTAACTATTATCCAGTTCAAGAAGCAGAAAACTCAAATATGCGCCACCGTCCAGTTGGACTTGGCGTACAAGGGCTTGCAGATGCTTTTATTAAATTAAGATTGCCCTTTACCTCTCAGGGCGCTAAAGATCTTAACCAAGATATTTTTGAAACCCTCTATTTTGCCGCTGTAACTGCCTCTATGGAAGAAGCAGAAAAAGACGGACCTTATTCAACCTACAAAGGTTCGCCCATGTCAAAAGGAGAATTCCAGCACAATATGTGGGGTATTAAAGACGATGAGTTAAGTGGACGATGGGATTGGGCAGCATTGCGTAAAAAAGTGAAAAAACACGGCGTGCGCAACTCTTTACTTGTTGCTCCTATGCCCACTGCTTCAACCTCTCAAATTCTTGGAAATAACGAATGCTTTGAACCCTACACCTCTAACATCTATACCCGTCGCGTACTCTCTGGAGAGTTTATTGTCGTCAACAAGCACTTATTAGAAGATCTGGTAGAGCTAGGCCTATGGACTGAAGATATGAAGCAAGAGT
>JAKMGK010000044.1 GCA_022424955.1 Flavobacteriaceae bacterium | reverse complement strand
CTGAGAACTTCTTCTGTAGTTCCGTCAATTTGCTTACCGTTTAAATCAACTGTTGCGATTAAATTATCAACTCCTTTTCCAGCTGCGTACATTAAAGCTTCCCAATTCTGACCCTCTTGAAGTTCACCATCTCCCATAAGGGCGTACACAGTTTTGGGATCTTTGTTTAATTTTTTTGAAAGCGCTGCACCAATGGCTATCGATAAGCCTTGTCCTAAAGAACCAGAGGCAATACGAACTCCTGGAAGACCCTCGTATGTGGTAGGATGACCTTGGAGTCGTGAATCAATCAACCTAAAGGTATTTAATTCCTCAACAGGAAAATAACCCCTCCGAGCAAGAGTGCTGTAAAAAACGGGGGAAATATGTCCGTTAGATAAGAAAAATAAATCTTCATTTTTTCCATCCATATCGAAAGCAGTATCGTGCTCCATGATTTCAAAATAAAGGGCTACAAAAAATTCAGCACAACCTAAGGAGCCACCAGGGTGTCCTGAGTTTACTTTGTGGACCATTCGCAGAATATCCCTTCGAATTTGAAGGGTAGTATCCTCTAGGGAATTAATATCTGTCATTAATTAATACTTTTGGCAAAAGTAACCTTTCTAATAACCTTATCAAAAGGGAATTATTAGAACTTAATTAACAATTGAAAATAGCCTTAGTTATTACTGCAGAATAGTATCTTTGATCTCAATGAAATTTGAACTCAATAGCACCGATAAGAACTCCAAAGCAAGAGCGGGTGTCCTAACCACAGATCACGGTAAAATAGAGACTCCTATTTTTATGCCAGTGGGTACTTCAGCAACAGTAAAAGGAGTTCATCAGCGCGAACTAAAAAACGAAATCAAACCCGATATTATTTTAGGAAACACCTATCATTTGTATCTACGCCCAGGGACTGACCTGCTCCGGCAGGCAGGGGGATTACACGCGTTTATCGGTTGGGACAAGCCCATACTCACAGATTCTGGTGGGTATCAAGTTTATTCTCTTTCAGCAAATAGAAAAATAAAAGAGGAAGGGGTCAAATTTAAATCGCATATAGATGGATCGTATCACTTTTTTACCCCTGAGCGAGCAATAGAAATTCAACGTACCATAGGTGCTGATATTATCATGGCTTTTGATGAGTGCACACCTTACCCTTGTGAGTATAATTATGCCAAAAGTTCAATGGAGCGAACGCACCGCTGGCTTAAAAGATGTTTTGAAGCGGATAAAGCACTACCTCAACTTTACGATTATGAGCAGACTTTATTTCCCATAGTACAAGGGAGTGTATATAAAGACTTAAGAAAAGAATCCGCTCATTTTATAGCATCTATGGAAGCTCCTGCTAATGCGATAGGAGGACTTTCGGTAGGAGAGCCCGCAGAGGAAATGTACGCCATGACTGATGAAGTCTGTGTGGTATTACCTGAAGATAAACCTCGTTATTTGATGGGAGTGGGAACTCCTATCAATCTTTTAGAAAACATTGCTCTCGGTGTCGATATGTTCGACTGTGTTCTACCCAGTCGTAACGCTAGAAATGGTATGTTATTTACAGCTGAAGGCACGATAAATATTAAGAATAAAAAGTGGGAAAACGATTTTTCTCCCATTGATCCTGCTGGCTATTGCTTTGCCGATTTAGATTATACCAAAGCCTATGTAAGACATCTCTTTACGGTCAATGAAATGCTAGGAAAACAAATAGCAACTTTACATAACCTCAGTTTTTATCTTTGGTTGGTACGTGAGGCGAGAAAACATATATTAGCGGGAACATTTTCTACTTGGAAAGCCAAAATGGTGCGTCAAATGGAACCTAGATTATAGTATGAAGCTCATTGATTTTTACATCATCAAACGTTATATCGGAACTTTTTTAGTAATGATATTACTTTTTATTCCCATAGGAATAATGGTCGATGTTGCAGAAAAAATTGACAAGTTTAAGGAGAAAGAAGTTCCGTTGGCTAGTATCATGGAATATTACATAGACTTCACTTGGTATTTTGCCAATCTGCTCTTTCCTATTTTCCTGTTTTTATCCGTGATTTGGTTTACTTCAAAACTGGCAAACAACACGGAAGTAATTGCTATACTTAGTTCTGGGATTTCGTTTTTCCGTTACCTCAAGCCCTTTTTACTCGCCGCGAGTTTTATCGCTGTTTTTGCTTTTTTTGCTGGGATGTATATAGTGCCCAAATCCAATCTAGGGTTTAATGACTTCCGATATAAGTATTTAGTCAAAAAAGAGGCGAGAAACACAAATCAGGTCTATATGCAGATTAATGATGATGAGTTTATATATGTCAACAATTACGATCCTGTCCGAAAACGAGCAACCAATTTTACTCTAGAACATTTTGATGGAAACCGTATGGAATTTAAAATACACGCAGATCGAATCCGTTGGATTGACAGGGATTCATTATCTCGATTATCGAATTACAGCAAGCGCATTTTTGAAGGTGATCAGGAACGCTATGAAAAAATCTCGAGAAAAGACACTCTTTTTGATTTTGAAATCAATGATTTAGCACCTGTAAACTACATCGCGGAGACCTTGACATACGGGGAATTGAATCAATTTATTGAAGATGAAAAAGAGCGTGGCTCCAATTTGATTAACAACCATTTATTAGTTCGACACAAACGTTGGAGTATCCCCGTATCTGCATTTATTTTGACTCTAATTGCTGTTGCCGTTGCTTCCTTTAAGCGAAGAGGAGGTATGGGAGTCAATCTTGCTTTTGGAATCTCTCTTGGTTTCCTTTTTATCTTCTTTGACAAGATTTTTGGAGTTTTAGTTAGTAAGTCAACTTTTCCTCCCTTTTTAGCTGCTTGGCTACCACTAGCTATTTTTGGAATACTTGCCTTCTTTTTACTACGCCATGCAAGACGTTAGAACCAAAAGTCTTATACACTATCATTTGATAGTTTTTATTTTTGGCTTTTCCTCTGTTATGGGTGCTCTGTGTTCATTAGATGCTATTCCATTAGTCGTTTACCGTATGGCACTTGCCAGTTTGGGTTTGGCTGTTTATTTTGCAATTATACATCCCACTTATTTTAAACTCGAGAAGACCTTATGGGCTAAAGTTATCCTCGGCGGGCTTATTATCGGTGTTCATTGGGTTACGTTTTTTCACGCGATAAAGGTGGCAGGAGTCTCACTGACCTTAAGTATGATGGCTACTGGTGCTTTTATTACGGCCATGATAGAACCTCTGATCAACAAGCGTAAGGTTTTGGGCTATGAATTGCTATTTGGAGGACTTATTTCGGTAGGTGTAGGGATTATATTTCAAGCGGAGTACGAACATCTCTATGGAATCAGTATCGCTTTATTATCTGCTTTTCTGTCTTCTGTTTTCACCATATTAAATACTCACCTTGTCAAAAGGGGTAGGTCCATTACCCTTTCCTTTTACGAATTATCTGTAGGAGCTGTTTTTGGAATAGTCTATGTATTTTTTTCAGGGAACTATACTTTTGAAACTTTTGTATTGCACCAATGGGACTGGTTGTGGATAGGATTGATTGCTTGGGTATGTACTTCATATGCGTTTAATATTTCAATTAGGGTGATGCAACACCTTTCTCCATTTACCGTCATGCTCATCATCAATTTAGAACCCATATATGGAATTCTACTTTCACTTGCCATATGGAGAGATGAAGAGCTGATGAGTTTTAGGTTTTATCTCGGATTTGTCATTGTGCTTGTAGCCATTTTGTTGAACGGTATTTATAAAC
>JAKMGK010000030.1 GCA_022424955.1 Flavobacteriaceae bacterium | reverse complement strand
CATTGAAAGAGGTTGAACAAGAAAATGGACGATGGATTGTTAAAGGAAAAAAATTAGAAGGAAGTGGTTATGAAAGTGGCTGCTATGTCTCCCCTTCTATTGCAGAAATTTCCCCCGATGCGCAAATCGTGCAAACAGAAACTTTTGCGCCCTTATTGTATTTGATCAAATACAGCGGGGGAGTTGAAAACGCTATTGCCATTCAAAACGATGTAAAACAAGGACTCTCTTCGGCTATAATTACACAAAATATTCAAGAGTCAGAAGCTTTTTTATCCCATTGGGGAAGCGATTGTGGAATTGCAAATGTGAACATAGGCACTTCTGGTGCTGAAATTGGCGGGGCATTTGGTGGAGAAAAGGAGACCGGAGGAGGTCGAGAAAGTGGGTCGGATGCATGGAAAGTCTATATGAGACGCCAAACTAATACCATTAATTTCTCGGATGAATTACCCTTAGCCCAGGGAATTAATTTTGATCTATAATCGAAGATTATTGTATCTTCACTAAAAATAAAAATTATGTATTCAGCATTTAAAACAGTCCATTCTTATTGGGCTTATCTTGCATTAGCTATTTTAATTATCGCCTCAATTAATGCTTTAATTGGAATGAGTACTAAAAAAGACTTTGGTCAAAGAGACCTTCGTATTTCACTTTTTGGGTTAATTTTTTCACACATTCAATTATTAATTGGATTGATTTTATATTTCGTCTCTCCATGGTTTGCCCAGTGGAGTGCTCTAGGCATGGGAGGTGTAATGAAAGATGCGCAAACACGTTTGTATCTTGTCGAGCACCCTTTTACTAATATTATCGCTATTGTTTTAATCACTATGGGCTGGTCAATGCATAAGCGTCAAACAGAAGAGGGTAAAAAGTTTTCTCGAATTGGTATTTTTTACAACCTTGGATTACTTTTAATTCTCTCCAGAATCCCTTGGGATGCTTGGTTATAATTAAACCCATAAAATGATTGCACAACCCCAAACGGTAATCCGCAATCGCTATTTAAAAACCACTAAAAAATTAGGCGTTTTAGGCGGCGGTAGCTGGGCCACAGCACTGGTCAAATTATTGACAGAAAACAAGCGAAATGTACACTGGTACATGCGCAGTGAATCTGCTAAAGTACATCTGGAAAAAACGGTAATAATCCCCAATATTTGCAGGGAGTAACTTTACCTAAAAAAAGACTTTCAATTAGAACAGATATCAACGAGGTTGTCGAAAAAGTTGATGTTTTAATCTTGTGTATTCCGGCAGCATTTTTAGCCAATTCTCTTGCAGAAATAAAGGGAGATATTAAAAACAAACTCATTGTCTCTGCAGTAAAAGGAGTTGTCCCCGAAAGCTTACAAATAGTGGGGCATTATTTAAACGAAAGTTGGCAAGTACCCTATGATCAAATAGCTGTGGTCGCTGGACCTAGTCACGCCGAAGAAGTAGGTATGGAAAAACTCTCTTATTTGACCATTGCCTGTCAAGATCAAAATAGCGCTGCTTTTATCGCTTCCCTCTTTAAAACTAGTTATTTTCGCACTAAAATCTCCAATGATATTATCGAGACAGAATATGCCGCAATGCTTAAAAACATCTATGCAATTGCCGCAGGAATTGCTCATGGTTTAAACTATGGTGATAATTTTCAAAGTGTCTTAATGAGTAATGCTATTAGAGAAATGAAACGCTATATTAAGAACGTTCACAAACTAAAACGCAACATTAATAATTCTGCCTATCTAGGAGATTTGCTGGTCACAGGCTACTCTGTTTTTAGCCGTAACAGAACCTTTGGAAATTTTATCGGAATAGGCTATAGTGTGACAGCAGCTCAAGCAGAAATGAACATGGTAGCAGAAGGATATTACGCGACTAAATCAGCTAAATTATTGGGCATTAACTTCAAAACCCGTACCCCCATTATCGATGCAGTTTATGCAATTTTATATGAAGGGCAATCTCCTGCGAAGACTTTTATTAAGCTGAGTAAAAAGCTGAATTACAGGGTTGACTTAAATTGCTCAAGAAAACGCATATCGTTTTCAAAGAACATGCGAATATCTCCTACTTGATACAATAACATTGCGATACGTTCTATCCCCATTCCAAAGGCAAAACCAGAATATTCTTCTGGATCAATGCCGCAGTTTTTTAAAACATTAGGATCGACCATTCCACAACCCATTATTTCTAACCAGCCTGTCCCTTTAGTAATACGGTAATCTACTTCTGTTTCTAATCCCCAATAAATATCAACTTCGGCACTGGGCTCAGTAAAAGGGAAATAAGATGGTCTCAAACGAATTTTTGATTTTCCAAATAGTGCTTTAGTGAAGTATAATAGAGTCTGCTTCAAATCAGCAAAAGAAACATCTTTATCGATATAAAGTCCTTCTACCTGATGAAAAATACAGTGTGCTCTGGCAGAAATGGCTTCATTTCTAAAAACCCTTCCCGGTGATATCGTTCGAATGGGTGGGGCATTGTTTTCCATATAACGCACTTGGACAGAAGACGTGTGGGTGCGCAATAAAATATCAGGATCGGTTTGAATAAAAAAGGTGTCCTGCATATCTCTTGCAGGGTGATATTCGGGTAAATTTAAAGCGGTGAAATTGTGCCAGTCATCTTCAATTTCTGGCCCTTCGGAAATGTTATACCCAATTTGATTAAAAATCTC
Source organism: Flavobacteriaceae bacterium (assembly GCA_022424955.1). GTDB lineage: Bacteria > Bacteroidota > Bacteroidia > Flavobacteriales > Flavobacteriaceae > Arcticimaribacter. Next base: position 74,378 of record JAKMGK010000030.1, on the reverse strand, counting down.
AATAATGCGGTTTTTTACCAAAGTTAGTGGATGTTGATTCCCTATATTAACAGGATATCCAGGACGGCTAAGGTCAAGCCCGTTGTTCGCTTTTTCTCCTCCACTACTCACAGATTTTAAAGCCTCTACTTTTTCTGAAACAGCTGTTTTTAACTGATTTAACACCTGCCCATAGGCTTTCTTTTCCTCGTTTTTTACTTCGCGAAAAGCAGCAAACAACTCGTTTAAAATACCTTTTTTACCGGCATATTTTACACGAAATGCTTCTATGGCTTCTGGGGTGGTCTCTTCAAATTGTTCGACCGCTTTTAAATGGGCTTCTACCTTGTCAATCATGGGCGTAAAAATAAGAAATATCCTATTGAATCAAGTCTTTTTCTAAAAAGTAATCGACGATCGCCTCTTTCATTAAAACAGTTTGCTCTCCTGGCTTTAAAACGGGAAGTTCTTCTAACAACTTAAAATGAGGCCAACCGTCTTCGTCATAAAAATCAAACGCATAGTAACCGAAAGGTTCTAAAACAGTACAGATGCCAATATGAATAATATTCACATTATCATCTTTTTTAAAACGCTGATGAATTTTACCCAATTCTTGCACCCCAATCAAATAAAGTACTCCTTCTATTTCAATTTCTTCTGTTTCAGAAAATTGATCGGTTAAGTGGGCAAGTAATTGGTCCCATCTGTCTTTCAATTGTTGATCTCTTGCTTTAGCTTGCATAAGGCAAATATACCGATTCTACTTGCAGCAAAAGAATAGAAAATGATATCTTTAAACCATGAATTACTTAGACATCATAATGGGAAGCCTTATCCTTTTTGGGGCTGTTAAAGGCTTTTTTAAAGGCTTTATCATCGAGGCCGCCTCTATTGTTGCATTGATTGCGGGAATTCTAGGAGCACTTCTTTTTGCATCTACAATAGGAGGTTTATTGAGTACTTATTTTGACTTCGATACCATACCTCCCACTGGAATTATTTTTGCCCTTATTTTTATTGTAATCATTATCTCAATAAATCTTTTGGCTAAACTTTTAACAAAGGTGATCAAGATGGCTGCTTTAGGTTTAATCAATCGAATCTTTGGGTCACTTTTTGGCGGTTTAAAATTTGCCATAGTGCTTAGTGCATTGCTTTTATTACTCGATCAATTTTCCTTTTTATTCCAGTATTTCGATACGACAATTTTAGAGGAATCCATTTTATACGATCCCATCAAAAATCATGGAGAAATCTTGTTTGAATGGCTCTTAGATCGAAAAGAGCTTTTACCGCAGGAATTAGTTTAAGGTTTTAATTGCGGTATTTTCCACCCAACCTTCTGACCCATTGGCCAGTTTTATTTTTGACCAACCTTCTAACTCACTCATCACCTCTAGCATAGTTCCTTCGTGCAACAAAAAGAGTATATCTGCTCGCTTATTAGGTTCTGCCCAAATTTCTATTTCTTGATCAAAGACAACTGCTTTAGTTTGCTTCTCTTCTTTTTGTTTTGTTTGCGTTAGGGCGAATGAAATAATCGTGACTAATAAAGAGATACACCCCAAAACAAAAAAGATACGCTTCAATTGCATTTGTTGGCTAAAGCGATAAAGCACAAAAAAGAGAAAGGTCAACCAGGCGAAGCACAAAACAATTTTAGCCCATTGATTTAGAGAGAAGCTAACCAAGATATTTTGCTGCAAAGCGACTAACTGGGTTTGGGGCAATTCTTCTATGGCGTCTAAAGTCATATTGCTGGCAAATTCAGCGTTATTTTTAATGGCTTTATCTAAGGGCTGCATGCTTTTTGCCTGTTCAAAATAGTAAACACTTTCTGCCACATTCCCTAAGCGGTAATGGGTGTTCCCTAAATTAAAATACAATGCAGCACTGTGTTGTTTTTGTGCTAAAATGACTTCGTATTTTTCAACTGCGAGGGTGTAATTTCCACCATTATAAGCGGCATTTCCTTGCTCAAATAAAGCAGTAGTATCTTGTGCAAAAAGTGGGCTGCTTATTAATATAACGAGAAGTAATAGGCTGACTCTTTTCATATTTCTCGATCTAAAAGGGTGATGGTTTGAACCGTAAAATCAAAGTCTTCTTGCATACTTACTGCAGTTGCAGGAGAATAACGCGCTGCCTCACATTTCTCTAAAATGGAAATAAAATCTGCTATGGTCGCAGCTTGACTATTCTTTTGTTGCAGCAACTCGCTAATGCTGTCCTTGCTAAACTCTGCGGTTTCAATAGAGAGTTTTGCTTTTAAATAATTGTGCAAGGCACGTTCAAGTGCATTGTAGAAATTTTCTTTATCTCCTAGTTCTTTTTTAGCTGAACTCAAATACTTTTTCGATAAACGCGCTGCTCGACGTTGTTTTTGACTTACAGGATCTACAACATGATTTTCTGCTCGACGCTTTATTAAGACAATCAACACAAAAAGGAGCAAAGGAGAGAAAAGCAATCCCCAAAAAAACATTGATCCATAAAAACCTTCTTGATCCATAGGGAGTAGAGCAGTTTCTAATTTGATAAAATCAAAATAAGGGTCTGCATTAACTGTATTCTTTTTAGGGCGACTCACTCCAGGATTGTTTGAAGAAGCAGTAGGCCCCTCAAATACATCAATTAATTGTTCTTCAGATTTGAGACTGACATAAAGTTCTTTAACTGGATCAAAATAACTAAAACTAACCGATGGGATAGGATATTTCCCTTGATATTGGGGCACGATGGTATAGGTGTCTTCTATACTCCCTTGCATCCCTAATAAGTTTGTTTTGACGTTCTCTTTGTGCTCTGGCTCATAGACCTCTAAAGAGCTAGGTGCGCTTAATTTAGGCAAGGAAAATAGTTTTAAGTTCCCACGCCCCGATACTTTTATTGCTGCCTGAAAAGACTCTGAAGATTTTAATGCCGTCTTATTAAATTTCACATTCAGGTCAAAATCTCCCACGGCCCCATCAAAATCTGCTGGTCTTCCTGCTTGAGGAAGAGGTCTCACCTCAAGGGTTCTCTTTCCTGCGGTAATGATCTTTGGGGTTTTTTGATAGACACGATTGCCAAAAAAGTCTCGACGGTTCGTGGGCACATCTACAGAAACATTAAGCGTCAAGGGGGCAATGACTAATTTCCCTGTTTTTTGTGGGTAAAGGACTGTTTTCCGCCAGGTGACATAATTATAGGGCTGCCCTTTGTATTGACCACGTTTGATTTCTAATTTAGGAATAGGAATCAAATGACTCCAAAAGTCACTGTACTTGGGCATTTCTACTTCGTTAACATTAGAAACACTGATTTCTGAAGAAAAGTAGAGTTTATAAATCACTGTAATGGCTTCGTTGAGATAAGGGTCTCGTTTAGAAATTTCGGCAACTAAATGAAGGTTTTCATCTGCAATTGCATTCGCTCTTGCTTGGGGGCTATTGGGGTTATTAACAGCCTGGGTCACTTCCACCTGTATTGGGGTGGTTTTATAAACTTCCCCATCAATTTCGATAGTGGCTTGAGCAATGGTAATTTTTCCCTTACGCGTTGGTGTAAGAAAGTAAGTATAAGATTTAGAAAAACTCCTTACCCCATTGACCCAGCTATTACTAACCGACTGGTTAGGCCCTCCTACTACGGTAAAGCCATTGAAAGAGGGGGGATTAAAATTATCGCCATTTTGATTCATCTCAAAGGTGACCCGCAAGCGTTCATTTAAGCCCAAACGGTTTTTACTCACCTTAGCCTGAAAACTTACTTGCGCGACACTTTGACTAAAGCACAATAATAATACACTTAATAAGAAATAAATCTTTTTCATTTAAGTCTACCAGTCTTTTTTTGTTTTTACCGGAACCCCTTTTGCTTTTTCTGCATTGACCTTATCCTGTACATTTTTCTCTTGTTGGTTCATTGCTTCAAGAAGACTCTTGACCTGTTCAGGAGATATTTGACCAGGGCGAGGCGGTGGGGGTTTCTTTTGGTCTTTATTCTTGCCTTTATCATCTTTAGGCTTTTTAGGGTCTTCTTTTTCTTTGTCTTTATTTTCTTTTTCGTCCTTGTCTTTATTTTCCTGATCATCCTTGTTCTCTTTTTCGTCTCCCTCTTCTCCATCCTCAGAAGGCTTTTCTTTTTGATCTCCTTCTTTGTCGTCTTGATTGTCTTGCTGATCCTGTTGATCGTTTTGATCATTTTGGTCCTGTTGATCTTGATTCTCTTCTTTTTCTTGCTTTTCCTTTTCGAGTAGTTCTTTTGCTAGAGCATAATTGTAGCGAGTTTCGTCGTCTGTAGGATTATTTCGCAACGCATTTTTATAAGCTTCAACCGCTTTTTCATACATCTTTTGCTGCATAAATCCATTCCCCATATTGTGAAAGGCAAGATGTTTTTCTGACTTGTTTAGACTGTTTTTTTGTGTTTGAAAATAGCGTTGATTCGCTTGATCAAAGTCTTTTGTCCTGTAAAGAGCGTTTCCAATATTGTGCTGTGCTTTAGTATTAGCACTATTGATAGAAAGTGCTTTTCTATAGTCTACCTCTGCCTCAATATAGGCTTCGTTTTGATAGCCTTTATTTCCGTCTGCAATAAGATTGATTTCTTTTTCTCCTTGAGCCAAGAGTTGTGACGAAGCCAAAAGAAAACCAATCACAAAAATTAAATACGTTCTCATCTTAATCAGCATCTTTTTCGTTAAATAAATTCAATCGTAAAACCCATTTTGTTTTTGTTTCTAAAAGCAAAATATCTATCAAAAATAAGAGGAATCCCGCAATCAAAAAAGGCTGGAATCGATCTTTATAGCTTACAAACTTTTTAGCTTCGAATTCTTTCTTTTCCATTTGCTTGAGTTCTTCTCGAACAAAGGCGAGTACCGCCTGAGTATCGTTACCATCCATATAGGCAGCATCTGTTGTGCTTGCGATTGATTCTAAAACGGTGGGGTTGCGCTTTGTAATGACGACCTCATTATTTTCATCTTTCTTATAACTTTCTACAATTCCATTGCGCTTGATTGGAATGGGAGAACCTTTTTCTGTTCCCACTCCCAAGGTGAAAATTTTAATCCCTATTGCGCTGGCTGCTTGAGCAGCATCGATGGTTCCGTCTTCAGCGTGATCTTCCCCATCTGAAAGTATAAATACCACGCGATTTGTCTGCTCTTCATCATCAAAATAAGTCGAGGCTAAATTAATGGCGGCGTCAATGGCTGTTCCTTGAGAAGACAGCATGTCTGTATTTAAGGCTTGTAAAAACATTTTTGCCGCACCATAGTCTGTCGTTATGGGGAGTTGTGGTACAGCTTGGGCGGCATAAGCAATAATCCCTACTCGATCACTAGCTAGATCGTTTAATAGCGCAGAGACCAAACGTTTTGCTTTTTCTAATCGATTAGGTGCAATGTCTTCTGCCAGCATACTTTTTGAAACATCTATGGCAAAAACAATATCAACTCCTTCTCGCTTAACTGTTTCGAGTTGTGTACCAATTTTAGGGTTAACCAGCGCAATAATAAAGCAACTAAACCCTAAGGTGACAATAAGCATTTTTAGCAAAGGTTTAAAACTAGAGCGATGCGGACTTAAGGCATCTAGTGTTTTTGAAGATGAAAAATTAGCCTGAGTCTTCTTTTTCCAATTATTGACCCATAGATAGCCTAGCCATAGCATGGGAAGGAGTGCAAAAGCATAAAAATAAATTGTTTCGTCGAGTTGATACATTAGATAAAGCTTCTGTAAATGGTGTTCTTTAATAACCACTCAATAAATAATAATGCCATGGCGACAAGAGCTAATAGGCGATATTTTTCTTGGTAGTTGTAGTATTTAAATTCTTCAATTTCTGTTTTCTCCAGTTTGTTGATTTCGTTATAAATCGCCTCTAGACTTGTGTTATCTGTCGCTCTAAAATACAGTCCTCCAGTATCATCAGCGATCGATTGTAACAGTTCTTCATCGATTTCAACTTTGGTGATTCCATACTGAAATTTCCCGTTAGGTAATATCCCTATGGGTGCACGAGCATTCCCATTGCTCCCAAGGCCAATGGTGTAGGTTTTGATCTGAAATTCAACGGCTAGTTCGGCGGCGATTTTAGGATCGATAAAACCAGAATTATTGACTCCATCTGTGAGCAAGATAATCACTTTACTCTTTGCCCTGCTGTCTTTTAATCGATTAACCGCTGTGGCTAATCCCATTCCAATAGCAGTACCATCGTTAATGATCCCATCATAGCGAATTTCGTTTAGCGCATTTTTTACGATGCGTTTATCACTTGTAATGGGTGTTTTAGTGTAACTTTCCCCCGCATAAATCACTAGCCCAATTCGATCACTGCGTCGTTGATCGATAAAATCTCCAGCCACATTTTTTAAGGCTGAAAGGCGGTTGGGCTTAAGGTCTTGAGCTAGCATGCTTGAGGAAACATCAATCGCCATCACGATATCGATGCCCTTATTTGTTTTGGTTCGAGTAGAGACATCAACCGTTTGAGGTCTTGCAGCTGCTACCAACACTAATACTAAGGCTAAAATGCGCAAAACAAAAAGTAAAGGGTAGAGTTTCACCCAAAAAGAGCTACTCCCTTCAAATCCCGCTAAACTTGAAATGGATAAACGGGCTTGTTGCTGTTTTCGGTTAAAGAAATACCAGACCCCTAACGGGAGTAGAAACAATAGTCCCCATAAATAAGCTGGATTTGCAAATTGAATATTTCCTAACACCTTATAATTCTTTTATTATTTCTAATGACGCTAAAATCTTTTCTTCGATAGTGGATCCATAGCGATCGTCTTTTCCATAAACTATTTTTAGCTCAACCGTTGTTGCTTCAAAGGGAAAAATAATTGAAACAAATCTACAACGCACACCCTCTTCTCCTTCTTGCTGCAGGTCCATTGAACCAAATAGTCTCAAAGTCTCTGTTCCATCACCCGTTGTAAAGGTGTCATTTTGCACCAGCAAATTTGTCGCTCCCATGTCTTCATAGCGGACTACAGCACTATCCATTATCGCGCGGGCAGCTGCTTCTTTTTCTTCTTCTGTTTTTCCTTTCTCTTTCTCTGGGGTTCTTTTTTCAAAAAACAGTTGGGTATAAACCCCTTCAAATGGGGTTCCACTAGCGTAAATCGTAACAGGTAAATTCGCTTCTATATCCCTTACAAGTACTTCTGGGGTATTAATTTGTACTGGCGGGGTTCCATATTGACTTTTTACCCAAGCACCGTCGAGCAAGACTTTTGTTGGATACCTAAAAATGGTGTCTTTTACCGGATTAAAGCCATAGATCGCCACAGCGATAATCGCTACAGAAACAATAAGTCCTAAAGCAGAAATTCCTATCAATTGCATTTTTTGTTTGCGTCTTTTTCGCTCCAATTCTCTTTGAAAGGCTGCAGTGGCAGCTAACTCTTCTTCGGTTGGAGCTGGTAAGGCTTCTTTGGTTTCAATAACGACTTGTTCGACCATTGCACGATCTGTTGTAGCGATCCCAATCGCTGGAGCAGAACGGGCAAATTTGACTAAATCTGCATTTTGTAAAACCTTTTTAAGGTTGTTCAATGTTTCTAAACTAAGGTCTAGTGTCCCCGCATCTATTCGCAATTCAAGTTTGTCTAACAATTCGTCTGACGTACTTTCTAGGGCATCAATGTCTGCCTCTTCTTCTAAATACCGTCGAACCACATCGGTTAATTTAGAATAGTAGTGCTTGTATTCTTCTTGCGCTTGTGGCAGTTCGTTTTCTAAGGCTTTTAATTCTTGAATCGCCCGATCAAAAGGAGGAATCCCTTCTAACAGTGCTGCTTTCTTCTTTTTGTATTGTCGGTTTAAAACATACAATATGGCCAGCAATACAGAAAAGACAAAGACCAGTAAACTGTTTTTGATTAACTGATTGTATGATCTTTCTACTGTTTGAATGGGTTTGATATCAAAAAGAGGTTGTTGTATGGTATCTACTTTAACCATTGCAACTTCTATGGCGATTGAATCTGAGAATTTAGAAAAACCATCCACTACTATTTTTTGCGGCGGTATCCAATAGGCGCCAGAATCAAACTGGATTAAGGCATAGCGTTTTGTATATAGATAGTGTTGTTGTGCCCGCAGGGTGTCAATGGTTGACTCTTCAATGATCTCAAAAGGAAGAAAAAGAGGCTCTGCTGCAAACTCTACCATAGAGAGGGAGTCCGTCTTTACCTGTAGGGTAAGATTAATTTGTTCTCCTATTTTTACTTGAGTACTATCAACAGCTGTAGTAACCTCAGCATTTAACTGTGCGAAGGTATTCCCTGTGAGGAAAAGCATTACGCCAAAAAAGAAATGACTCAAATACTTCATTAATTATATTCTTGCTTTAAAATATCCCAAGAGTTTTTTAACATAACTCTCGTCTAAACGACAATCTATGGTTCCAGCACCATTGAGTTTAAACAATTGCTGAAAGGCTTCTTTTCGTTGAGATTGAAAAGCGGCATATTGTTTTCTCACATTTACAGAGCTAGTATCAATCCAACGGGTTTGCTGGGTTTCGCTATCTGTCATGGGAACAATCCCCAAATTGGGGAGTTCTTCTTCTAACTTATCATAGACTCTTATCCCCGTCAAATCATGTTTTTTTGCAGCAATACGCAAGGTCTTATCATAACCTTGTTCCATAAAATCCGAGAGAAGAAAGACGATCGCTTTCTTTTTTAAAATTCCCGATAAAAAGGCCAAGGCATTGCTAATATCTGTTGCTTTACTTTTAGGCTCAAATTCTAATAATTCTCGAATTATACGCAGGATATGAGAACGTCCCTTTTTAGGTGGAATAAACAATTCAACTTGATCAGAAAACAACAACAAGCCTACTTTATCATTGTTTTGCAAAGCTGAAAAAGAGAGGGTTGCCGCAATTTCTGTCAATACGTCTCGCTTAAATTGTTGTGTTGTCCCAAAAAATTCTGACCCACTAACATCGACGACTAACATTAAGGTAAGTTCCCGTTCTTCTTCAAATACCTTTACAAATGGTTCGTTATAGCGCGCTGTAACATTCCAGTCAATGGCTCTAACATCGTCTCCAAATTGATATTGACGCACTTCGCTAAAGGTCATACCGCGCCCTTTAAAAGTACTGTGGTACTCCCCTCCAAAAACATGATCGCTTAAGCGACGTGTTTTTATCTCAATTTTCCGAACTTTTTTGAGTAGTTCTTTTGTATCCATCTATGAACGGTCCGGGGGTTAGGTACTGACTAGGGTACTTCTACGTGATTGATAATTTGCGAGATTAAATCTTCAGTGGTAACATTCTCTGCTTCCGCTTCATAAGTTAACCCTATACGATGGCGCAATACATCATAGATTACTGCACGAACATCTTCTGGAATTACATATCCACGGTGCTTTAAGAAAGCATAACACTTTGCGGCAGTAGCAAGGTTGATACTCCCCCTTGGAGAGGCACCAAAACTGATCAATGGTTTAATCTTCTCTAATTGGTAATTTTCTGGATAACGGGTCGCAAAGATCAAATCTAAAATATAGCGCTCAATTTTTTCATCCATGTACACTTGTCGAACAGTTGCTTGAGCAGTCAAAATTTGCTTAGTCGTTACCACAGGCTTCACCTTTTCATAGGCCGCTTGTAGATTTTGTCGAACAATCAATTGCTCGTCTTCTAACTTAGGATAATCAATGACTGTTTTAAGCATAAAACGGTCCACTTGAGCCTCTGGTAAAGGATAGGTCCCTTCTTGCTCGACTGGGTTTTGTGTGGCCATCACTAAAAAGGGTTCTTGTAGTTTAAAGCTAGTATCCCCAATGGTGACCTGGCGTTCTTGCATGGCTTCTAATAATGCCGACTGAACCTTTGCTGGTGCACGGTTAATCTCATCTGCGAGTACAAAGTTGGCAAAAATAGGTCCTTTTTTGATCGAGAAACCATTCTCTTTAATATTGTAGATCATAGTACCCACGACGTCTGCGGGTAAGAGATCTGGAGTAAATTGTACCCGGCTAAAACTTCCTTTTACCGCCTGGCTTAACGTATTAATGGCGAGGGTTTTTGCAAGACCTGGCACACCTTCTAACAAGATATGACCACGACCTAATAATCCAATCAATAAGCGCTCAATCATATGCTTTTGCCCTACAATCACTTTGTTCATCTCCATGGTGAGAAGATCGACAAAGGCGCTTTCCTTTTCTATTTTTTCATTTATTTCTTTGATATCAATACTGTTTTGGGTACTCATAGTATAGTTATTTTATTGGAACACAAATTTGCCGTTTTTTTTTGCGATAGCTTGTTAATAATTGGTTAAAAGTAGTTATTTCACAAGGGGCGAGCTTAAATAGTTACTCCTTAAATTTAAGGTAGATTTAACCGACAAACTAATTATGAATAGAATAATTGCAGGAACCATGACCTGGGGAGATTGGGGAAGAAAATTTAACCCTAAACAAACCGCTGCTTTAATCACCCAATGTGTTGAAAATGGACTCTATACTTTTGACCATGCAGACATCTATGGGGGTTACACCACAGAAGAAGATTTTGGTCATGGATTTAAGGACAGTAAAATCAATCGAGAAGACCTCATTTTTATTAGTAAGTGTGGGATCCAAATGCCCTGCGAAAAAAGACCATTAGCTGTAAAACACTACAATTACAGTAAAACACACATTATAACATCTGTAGAACAATCGTTAAAAAATCTTCAAACAGATTATCTCGATATACTGTTGCTACATCGACCTAGCCCTTTACTTTCAGTTGAAGAAGTAGCAACTGCCTTTAACACCCTAGAAACCAGTGGAAAGGTGAAATCTTTTGGGGTGTCTAACTTCACCCCTTCCCAATTAGATTTACTCGACACAGAAATTTCGTTAGATTGGAATCAAATCGAATGCTCTCTAAGTCAAAATACTCCCTTGTTTGACGGAAGTTTAGACCATCATCTCACTAAAGGAATAGGTACCATGGCCTGGAGCCCCTTAGGCAATTACTTTAAAGAAGATAACCCCAATAATCAAAGGCTACAATCATTGTTGTCCAATTTGAGAGAAAAATACAATGCAAGTGAGGACCAGCTATTATTTGCTTGGCTTTTGAAGCATCCTGCAAGGATTCATCCTCTGGTAGGAACCACTCGAATTGAACGTCTAAAAGCAGCAATGGATGCAGTAAAAATTAACTTATCAAGAGAAGATTGGTTTTTACTATTAGAAACCCAATGGGGACATGAAGTTCCATAAATCACTAAGATGAAAAAGAAAACTATTTTAATCACAGGAGCCACTAGTGGCATAGGTAAAGCTACCGCTGAACTTTTTGCAAAAAGAGGAGAGCGACTCATTTTATGCGGCCGAAGACAAGAAAGATTAGAACAATTAAAAGAAAAATTTAAAGGAGAAACCCACTTGCTTAATTTTGATGTAAGGAATAGAAAAGCTGTCTTTGACGCCATCGATAGTTTGCCCAATGCATGGAAACAGATCGATATCTTAATCAATAATGCTGGGAATGCACACGGTCTGGATACTGTTGATACCGCTAACTTAGACGACTGGGATGCCATGATCGATGGGAACGTAAAAGGAGTAATGTATGTCACCAAAGCAATTCTTCCACAAATGGTAGAACGCAAAGCAGGACAAATTATTAATTTGGGGTCAATTGCTGGAATACAGGTGTACCCTAAAGGAAATGTCTATTGTGCGAGTAAATTTGCTGTAGATGCTTTTACGCAAGGTCTTCGCATTGACCTTAACCCCTATAACATAAGGGTTTGTGCTGTTCACCCTGGATTAGTAGAGACAGAGTTTTCCATGGTGAGATTCAAAGGAGATGAACAACGCTCTGAAGGGGTTTACAATTCCCTTGACGCTTTACAAGCAGAAGATGTGGCTAATGCCATCGCCTATATGGTAGATGTTCCGCCCCATGTTACCGTCGCAGATTTAACCCTGCTGCCTACAGACCAAGCCAATGCAACTATCGTTAATCGCAAGAAATGATCAACAAACGACTTTTAGTCAAAGCCTTATTGTCTCACAATGACGAAAACAGCTTTTATGACAAAAAGTTAAAATTGAATTTAACCACAAAAGAAGGGAAAGCAAAATTCTTAAAACATATTTGTGCCCTTTCTAATTCAAATCCAAAAAACAACGCCTATATCGTTGTAGGAATAGAGGACAAAGCAAATAGTATTTTAGGAGTAGATTTTTTCGACGATAGCAAATTGCAAAACCTCATCAATGCCTATCTCGAAAACGCCCCTTTAGTTTTGTATGAAAATATTCCTTTTCCACATCTCCCCGAAGGGAAAGTGGTGGGCTTAGTTACCATTAGACCCATTGACCAGATCACCGCCTTAAAGAAAAATATCTGGAAATATTTTGGCGGGGCTGTTTTCTTTAGAGAAGGCAGTATTTCCATGCCTAAAGATTTTGATATTGAACTCAAAGACACCAATAGTGAAAGGGTCAAAACCATTGAAAAACACGCCCAGAATAATATTAGTCTAACCCTTGATGGAGTAGTAGACTTTTTACAAAATCATCACGAAGATCTAACCACCTCTTACCGAGTGTTCAAAGAAACCTTTGTGGTTTGCTGGTCGGGATTACAAAAAAAAGTGAAAAATAAAATCTACTATTCTAGGGTAGATATAGAATTGATTAATGAACAAGTTAAACTGTTTTACTCTAATCTAGACGAAGTTGAAATTAGCTTTACAGAAGATAAATTTATCCTTACAGAATATGTTTCATTAGGACTTAATGGACGAAACAAGTACTACCCCTTAGAGCAAGTGAATATTTCTTTTGAAGAAAATGGAAGTTACAAATTAGACACAAAACTATTATTTGAAGCTCCTCAACTGGATAAACGCAGTCTTATGCATTTATTAAATAACAATAATGTCTTACTCGAAAAACTCAAAGCCCAAAAAGCCTTTACCCTAAAAGAAGAAAGCGAACTGTTTAATCTTTGTACGATATACATGCTGTGCATTTTTAATAATATCCCAAAGGCAATAAACCATCTAGAGGAAGCAAAAAATTATTTAAAAAACAAAGATCCAGCACTCTACCAAACTTATAAAGATTGTCTGCGCATTCTTCGGAAAGTGAAATACAATTAATTTATTACATTTATTCTTTAAACAAAAAACCTACACTAATACCAAAAATGAATGTAAACAAGTCAATTCTTATTGACGCGACCCCAGCAAAGATCTTCCCTATTATTAATAATTTAAATAACTGGGAACAATGGTCCCCCTGGAGACTTGCAGAACCCACCGTAATAATCAATGTTGCTAAAGACGGGAAATACCACGACTGGGATGGAGACATCATTGGGAGTGAAAATTTAAAAATCACTTCAGAAGCAAAAAACGAATCTATCGTGATGAATCTACAATTTTTAAAACCCTGGAAATCGAAAGCCATTACAAAATTCCACCTCAAAAAGACTAAAAAAGGAACCCTGGTTCAGTGGACCATGGAAAGTAGCCTCCCCTTCTTTTTGTTTTGGATGAAAAAGCAAATGGAAATTTTTGTAGGAATGGATTATGACCGCGGTTTAGCCCTATTAAAAGATCTTGTAGAGACAGGAAAGACGAATTCAAATTTAGAATTTAAAGGAATAAAAACTTTCCATGCAACAAAATTTATTGGGATTAAAACCAGCTGTGCTTTTTCTGCTATTGCAGAAAATATGGAGCGAGATTTTGGAGAACTCATGCCCTATCTGATGCCAAATCATCAAGATAAAATTAGCGGAAATGGGATTTCGATCTATCACGATATGAATGTGGTGCGAGACAAGATTGTCTACACTACCGGACATCCAGTAAGCGAGGTGCCCGAAGATCTTCCAGCGCAATACTATGTAGGAGAACTCCCAAAGTTTTCTGCCTATACCATTCGCCACACTGGGCCTTATCACCATATTGGCAATGCCTGGGCAGCAGGAATGATGCATCAACGGGCTAAAAAATTTAAACCCTCTCGCAAACTATCCCCCATGGAAATCATGTATAATAGCCCTATGAACACCCCGCCTAATGAACTAATTTCTGAAATTCTCTTTCCAGTTAAATAATTTATTGTTTTGTAAAAATCCTAATATCGTCTATTTCATAAGTGCCATCACTTGCCGTTTTTCCACTACCTGTATAGCGAAAAGCTAAATGGAACTTTGGACCTTTGCCGTATTAAAACTAAAACATATTAGAAAGCGTAAAAAATAAGGAGAGAGTAGAAATTAATCTAGTACACGAATCACAAAAGCTTCTGGTGATTCTTGAAAAATTCCAGAAAACTCTTGCTCTAACTCAATGGCTTTTGATCTTAAATAGTCACTGTGGCGGAAACTGTGATACAATACATCAAAATCAATTTCACCTTGCGCATTAATAAGCTCATCTCCTGCAAAATTATAGACATATAATGCTGGATCTGTTGTATCCATAAAGTCACGATAGTCTACTGCGTCTAAATCTGCTTGGGTAGGTTCTCCTCCATAAAACCCTAAGAAAAGAGTTTGCAAGAAGGGACTCATTTGTCTTAAATTGTCAAGGCTAAATCCTGGAAAAACATTCTCCCATTCATATAAATCATAAGTGCTTTGCGCAGCAATGGCAAGCACCCCTTGCACCTGAGTATTAATCTCATTCTTAAAGCCATTCCATTGAGCGATTCCAGCACCTGCAGAGGTTCCCGCTAAGACTATTTTATTTGTGGGAATGTTTAAATCTGCTAGACGGTCTTGTATGAAGTCAATGACCAGCATGCCATCTTCAAGTGCAGAAATTACTCCTTGATTTCCAGGGGTAGTTAATAAAGTATAATTCGCACTAACAATCGCAATATTTTCATCTAAAACAGCTTGCATGGTTTCTAATAAAAGCTCGTCAAAAGCTTGTTCTTTATCTCCCCCAGTAAAGCCTCCACCGTGAAAAAACAAAACCACTCCTTTAGGGCTAGTCTCTTCTGGAAAAAGAATATCCAGTTGTTGACGTTCTCCATCTCCATAATTGATATCTTCAAAAAAAAGTCCTTCTCCAAGCGGAGAGTCAGATTGAGCAACACCAAGAATACTTTCTAAATCAACAATTGTTTCAGGGCTGTCACTTTTGGCGCACGCCAAGAATAAAAAAATAAGGGGGAGTGAAATTAACTTTTTCATAGGTAGGTTTTTATTAAAGGTATTAATTTTTGGTTTACTCTTCTAATCCTTCGGGATAGAGAAAGTGATTATATGGGAAATGAGTCACATGTATATCGCGTATGGCGGCATAGGCACGTTGTCTAAATTCTTCTAAATTGGATTTGTTTAATGCCGAAATAAACAAAGCATTCCCATTCATTTTTGCCATCCATGTATCTTCCCATTCTTCAAGGGTATAATGTTTACTTGTTCGTTCTGTGAAAAGGTCGTCTTCTTCGATCACTTCTGGAGCATAAGCGTCAATCTTGTTAAAAACCATCAAGGTGGGTTTATCTAAACTTTCAATTTCTTGCAAGATTTGATTAACAGAAGCTATGTGCTCTTCAAAATTAGGGTGAGCAATATCCACCACATGTAGTAAAAGATCAGCTTCGATCACCTCGTCTAGTGTGCTTTTAAACGATTCAACTAACTGAGTAGGTAATTTACGAATAAACCCTACTGTATCACTTAACAAAAACGGGAGGTTCCCAATCACTACCTTACGTACCGTTGTGTCGAGGGTAGCAAAAAGTTTGTTTTCTGCAAAAACTTTACTCTTTGATAAAACATTCATCAAGGTGGATTTCCCCACATTGGTATAACCCACTAAAGCTACGCGAACCAGTGCTCCACGGTTCCCACGCTGGGTCGCCATTTGCTTATCGATAACGGTTAGCTTTTTCTTTAGAAGAGTGATCTTATCTCGAACAATACGACGGTCTGTCTCAATTTCTGTCTCCCCAGGACCGCGCATTCCAATCCCCCCTTTTTGACGTTCTAAGTGGGTCCATAGTCCTTTTAATCTAGGTAATAAATACTGATACTGTGCTAATTCCACTTGAGTGCGCGCATAACTGGTTTGTGCACGCTGTGCGAAAATATCAAGAATTAAACCGGTTCGATCTAAAATTTTACACTTGAGGGTCTTTTCAATATTATTTTGTTGTGCCGGACTTAATTCATCATCAAAAACGACAGTAGAAACGTCATTTTCTTTGACAAAAAGTTCAACTTCGGCAAGTTTCCCACTCCCAATAAAGGTTTTAGGATTAGGCAAGGAAATCTTTTGTGTGAAACGCTTGATCACCTTCCCACCTGCTGTTAAAGCAAGAAAGGCTAATTCATCTAAATATTCTTTTGATTGATCTTCGTCTTGTTGTGCATTAATAATACCCACCAACACAGTGTTTTCAACAACTAAGGTTTTTTTTTCTAGCATGTGTTATGCGGTCTTCCACGATTTAAGTTCGAGTGCTTTCCCATCAAAAACTGCATAGGTGTAATGAGAAATCCAATCGCCCAAATTGATATAGAGGGCTTGTTCTATGGGAATATTCAGTGGGATATGACGGTGCCCAAAAACATAATAATCCCGTGCTTTTTCTTGATGTTTTCTTTTAGCATACTGTGCTAACCATTCGTTATCTTCTCCTATGAAGACAGCGTCTTCCTCTCCAGAAATTAACTTATTCTTTACCGATAAATAATGACCTAAACGCATGCCCCAGTCAGGATGTAGCCAACGAAAACACCACTGAAAAAAAGAATTTTTAAAGACCTTCTTCATGCGTTTGTATCCTATATCATTAGGCCCTAAACCGTCTCCATGCCCTATAAAAAACCTTTTGCCGCAAAAGGTGAATTCCTGGGGAGTATAATGTACTGTTATCCCAATTTCTTTTTCGAGATAGTCTAACATCCACATGTCGTGGTTTCCTACAAAAAAATGAATGGGAATTCCTGCATCGGCCAGCTCTGCTAATTTTCCTAGCACCCGAACAAAGCCCTTAGGAACAACAGTTTTATATTCAAACCAAAAGTCAAATAAGTCTCCCAATAAGAATAAAACCCCAACGTCGTCTTTGATATGGTCAAGCCATTGTACAAAGATGCGTTCACGGAGCGCGCTTTGTTCTGTTGTTGGAGCCCCTAGATGGTTGTCAGAGGCAAAATAAATTTTCTTTCCTTCTGGAAGTTGCATGCGATAATTTCTAGGATAAAGATACCATCTTTCTAACCAATAGCATGGGCAAGGTCGTCAATCAAGTCTTGAGCATCTTCAATTCCAACACTTAGACGAATAAGAGCATCCCCTACTCCGCTTTTCTCACGCTCTTTTTTAGGGATAGATGCATGTGTCATGGAAGCGGGATGTCCGGCTAAACTTTCTACTCCACCCAAGGATTCTGCAAGGGTAAAGAGTTTTAGGTTTTCAACTATTTTGATCGCAGCTTTATAATCTGCTCCCATAGGGATAAAAGACAACATTCCACCAAAATCTTTCATTTGCTTTTTTGCAACATCGTGATTAGGGTGAGTGTCAAAACCAGGCCAGTAAACTTTCTCGATTTTTGGATGAGCTGCTAAATATTCTGCTACTGCTTTCCCATTTTCGCAGTGGCGTTGTAAACGCACATGCAGAGTTTTAATTCCGCGAAGCGTTAAAAAACTATCCATAGGACCTGGTACCGCACCGCTAGCGTTTTGTATAAAGGCCAGACGCTGGTACAAGTCATCAGCGTTAACAACAAGGGAACCCAAAACAACGTCTGAATGCCCAGCTAAATATTTTGTTGCAGAGTGCATCACGATATCTGCCCCAAAATTAAGGGGCTGTTGCAAGTAGGGGGAAGCAAAAGTATTATCAACCGCAAGGCGTAAATTATTCTTTTTGGCCAACTGGGCTACTGCTGCTATATCGACCACATTCATCATGGGGTTAGTAGGGGTTTCCACCCAAATCAACTTAGTGTTCTTATTGATGACTGCTTCAACATTCGCTAAATCGTTCATACCAACAAAGTGAAATTTTAAGCCAAAACCTTCAAATATTTTGGTAAACAATCGGTAAGAACCTCCATAGAGGTCATTGGTTGAAATCACCTCATCTCCTGGTTGGAGTAACTTCATAACGGCATCCATAGCGGCTAATCCAGAGGCAAAGGCTAAGCCGTGTTTTCCGTTTTCAATACTTGCCAAAGATTTTTCAAGGGCTTGACGGGTGGGATTATGGGTACGGCTATACTCAAATCCTTTATGCCCGCCAGGGGTGGTTTGTGCATAGGTAGAGGTTTGATAAATAGGAGGCATTACTGCGCCATATGCTGGATCTGGCGTTTGTCCTCCATGAATTGTTGCACTGTTAAATCGCAATTTTTTTTCCATGTGATCTCTTCAAAAATATTGTTACAAAGGTAAGAGATTCCCTTGATTTCTGTTTGCTTTGGCTAATTTTGATTTACTTTGCTCAAAAGGTGAAAATCAATGCATTTATTCTATTATTTAAGTGGTTGTGATACCTGTAAAAGGATCATGAAAACGTTAACTTTAACCGATGACATCAAGCAAATTGATGTGAAAAAAAATCCACTCACAGCAGAACAATTGGAGGTGCTTTATCAACTTAGTGGATCTTATGAAGCTCTATTGAACAAGCGAGCTCAAAAGCTAAAAGAAATCGAGAAAAGCACCTTAGATGAAGCTAAAATTAAAGTTTTATTACTCTCCCATTACACCTTTTTAAAACGACCTGTTTTATTGTATCATGACAAGCTTTATATAGGAAACGCAAAGGCTACCATTGTCGCAGCAAAAGCCGCGCTCGATGGATAAACGTTTTCTCGCTCTACTTGCCGCCATAGGCGCGACCACTATTTATGGTTTAAACCATACCATTATGAAGGTAATTATGCCAGACTATATAGGGCCTTATGGTTTAGTGCTATTACGGGTCATTACTGCTTCTGTCCTTTTTGGTGGTTTGAGTCTTTTTTATCCTTCAGAAAAAATTGAACGTCAAGATTATCTTAGAATCTTTGCCGCTACTGCCTTTGGTATGTGTTTAAATATGGTCTTTTTTATTCGCGGGTTAAGTCTTTCAACACCAATTAATAGCTCTGTAATCATCACCATTATGCCTATCATAGTAATGTTACTTTCTTGGCTATTTTTAAAAGAAAAAATTACTTCATTAAAATTCATGGGTATTATTTTAGGTTTTGGCGGGGCCTTAACCCTTGTATTGTATGGCAGTGCCTTTACAAAAAATGCGCCTAATATCCCTTTAGGAAATGCGATGATGCTCATCAATGCATTTAGTTATGGAGCTTATTTAGTCATAATGAAACCCATCACAAAAAAATACCAGGTTATAACATTAATGAAATGGATGTTCCCTTTGGGGGTGTTAATGAATTTACCCTTTGGCACTAAAGAATTACTAACAGTGGATTGGCAGCTTTTACCATGGGACGCCTTATGGAGAATAGGTTTTGTTTTACTGTTTACCACCTTCTTCGCTTATTTACTTAATATGTATGCATTAAGAGAGGTTCCCCCTACTACCATTGGGGTCTTGACCTATGTACAACCCATTATCGCGATCGTTTATGCCACATTTACTGGGAACGACCAGATGGATTTGATCAAATCTTTTGCTACTTTACTGGTGTTTGCAGGAGTTTATTTAGTGACAAAAAGGGTGCGAAATAGTGTTGATTCTGTCTGAAAAAAGGAGTTTTAAAATCGTTTTCGAAAACAATTTAACAGATTTTGTCATCATTTTTGTAATTCTAACGACAAGCCATTACATTTAACTATATAATTAGCATCTCAATGAAAAAGATATACACCCTCTTATTAGCCGCAACCTTTGTCGCCTGTGGTTCTTCAAACGAAAAAAAAGACGATGGATTTAAATTTAATCGCACAAAAAAAGAAGAAACAAAGGTAGTACAAGAAAAAACAACAACTCCTGTTGATCTAGACAATAGAGGAATTGGACCAATAAAAGATCTTGTATTTGATAGTGCTATAGACGAGGCTATGGTTAAAGAAGGGTCCACTGCTTTCAAACAAAAATGCACCGCCTGTCACAAGGCAGAAGGAAAACTAATTGGTCCCGCAATGAAGGGCATTTATGAGCGTCGTCACCCAGCCTGGGTCATGAATATGTTAATGAATCCTGCCGAAATGGTCAAAGAAGATCCTATTGCAAAAGCTTTATTAGCAGAATACAGTAATATCTTGATGATTAATCAAAATCTTAGTCAAGAAGAAGCAAGAGCGATTGCTGAATACTTACGCAGCTTATAAACCCCACTTTTTTCCGCCTGTAGCCTCTTGTAAATCGACACAACCTTTTTGTTGACCAGGTACGGGTGCATAGGCTAAATGCTCTTTCCCAATAATAGCATTCCCCTCAAAAGCGCGAATGGCTAATGAACGAAGGTTGAATAAATAACTTTGACACACTCCTTCAATTGGTGGTGCTCCAGCAGTACCCTCCTCTAGTCCAGCTAAATATGTATTAAATGCTTCGCCTCGAGTAGCTAAATCTTCGGGAGCGGCTCTTAGAAATTTATTTAACTGTACATCGATATCTTCTGCAGTTAGCTCTGTAGCATTCTCTTTTCCGGCGGCTGCTTGTGCAACACCTGCGAAAACACCCGTCGCCATTTTAGCAAATTCTTGCTCATCTGGACTACTTACATTAGCGAGATATCCATCGATAAATTGAATTAAATTCAAATCACTTGCCCCAGGGACATTCGCTGTAGTGGGCAACATTACATCGATGATTTTTGCCATCACATCTGCGTTCTCTTGAGATAATAAGGTGGGGGCCCAACCTGCTTCAGTTGTTTGACAACTTTGTAATAAGCACGCTACCGTTGGGGTAAGCGTAAGTGCTCCAAATGAGAGGCCTATATTTTTTAATGCGGTTCTTCTTTGCATAATATTTATTTTACAGGTTGTTCTTTTTTAGTTGTTCAACGGCGAAGTTCACGGCACGTGCCGTTAATGCCATATAAGTTAAGGAAGGGTTTACATTTCCTGCAGATGTCATACAAGCACCATCCGTAACAAATACATTGGATACTTCATGCAGCTGATTGTTACCGTTTAAGACAGAAGTTTTAGGGTCGCGTCCCATTCTAGCTGTTCCCATTTCATGGATTCCTAGACCTAAATGGTAGTCATTATCATAACCTTGAACGTTTTTAAACCCAGCTTCTTCTAACATTTTGACCGCTTGCTCTTTCATGTCTTTACGCATGGCACGCTCATTTTCTTTAATATCAGCATCAAAAGTTACAGTGGGTAATCCCCATTCGTCTAATTTTTCATAGTCTAGGTACATGCGGTTTTCATGGTAAGGCAATACCTCTCCAAAACCGTTTAATCCCATGGTCCATCCACCTGGATTCATGATTGCTTCCTTAAATTCTGGGCCATAGGCCATTTCTTTGACATTTTCTGTCCAAGATCCTCGACTACCGCCACCTTGATAACCATAGCCTCTTAAAAAGTCTTTACGATCTGTTTCGCCACCGATATTTCTAAAGCGTGGAATGTAAATTCCGTTGGGTCTTCTTCCAGTGTAATATTTATCGTTGAATCCATCAAACTCACCATAAGCTCCTACTTGGAAATGGTGATCCATGATATTATGCCCTAGTTCTCCAGAGGCATTCCCCATTCCGTTAGGGAAATATTCAGATTTAGATTGTAATAAAATTGAAGTAGAGGCTACTGCAGAAGCGCACAAGAAAACTACTTTGGCATTAAACACCATGCTTTCTTTCGTTTCTGCATCAATCACACGAACCCCAGAAGCTTTTTTCGTTTCGGGATCATAAATAACTTCATGTACGATTGAATTGGGACGTAAGGTCATGTTCCCAGTGGCTTCAGCCATAGGTAAAGTAGAAGAATTACTACTAAAATATCCACCAAAAGGGCAACCGCGCATACAGCGATTTCTGTATTGACAGTTTATTCTACCAGCTCCGGGCTTGGTCCCTTCGGTAATATGAGCGACACGACCAATGGTCAATAAACGATCGGTATATTTTTCTGCTATAGATTCTTTTAGGTGATCCTCAACACAGGTTAACTCCATAGGTTTAAGGTACTCTCCGTCTGGAAAGTGATCTAAGCCTAATAATTCTCCTGAAATACCTGCATGCTGTTCTACATAAGAATACCATGGTGCAATATCTTCATAGCGAATGGGCCAATCTACTGCTATACCATCTTTTGAATTTGCTTCAAAATCAAAATTACTCAAACGGTAACTTTGTCTTCCCCACATAATAGAACGCCCTCCTACATGATATCCACGACACCAGTCAAATTGCTTGTCTTCGTTGTAGGGGTGCTTAATATCATCGACAAAAAAATGTTTTGAATCTTCTCTAGTGGTATATCCTGTTCGACTTTGTTTAGGTTGTCTTTCTCTGGTCTCGTTTGTGATAACGTTTCCGTGCGGAAAATCCCATGGGTCTTTATTCATGGTAGGATAGTCTTCTATGTGCTTGACCATTCTACCTCTTTCAAGCACTAAGGTCTTAAGTCCTTTTTCTGTCAATTCTTTAGCGGCCCATCCGCCGCTTATACCGGTCCCAACGACGATGGCGTCGTATTGGGATTCAAAACTAGCATTGCTCATTCTTTGAGTGATTTATTCAAACCTAAATTAGGGTTTAGTAATGAGCTTTCCTCAATATTATTCTTTAATTATGTTAAAATATCAATTTAAAACGTTTTCGTTTGTATAAACAAAAACGATAAAGGCATAAATCTTTAGTTTGTTTTAGTATTATTACATTGTTTACACTAATTTAACTTACTTATGGAACGCAGAAAATTTATTCAAAACAGTTTAGCCCTAGGCCTTGGAGCCACTGCTTTAGGAACCTTATCCGCCAATACTTTAGGAAAGCATTTTTTAGATGGTAACCTATCGACTTCTCCCTTTTTTAAACTCTCATTAGCACAATGGTCGTTGCATAATGCCATTTTCGAAGGAGAATTAAATCCTTATGATTTTGCTGCTAAAGCAAAAGAACTGGGTTTTGAAGGAATCGAATATGTCAATCAATTATACAAAGATGTCACAGAGGCGAAAAATAAAAATAGTGCGTTAAAGCAATTTATCGCACAATCAAATGCACAAGCAAAAGCGCATGGCGTGGAAAACGTTCTCATCATGATTGATGGAGAAGGGGATCTCGCAGTACCAAGTGCAAGTGAGCGCAACAAAGCCATTGAAAATCATAAAACCTGGGTAGAAGTAGCGGCTGACATGGGCTGCCATTCTATTCGAATTAATCTTTTTGGAGAAAGAGATGAACAGGCGTGGAAAGCGCAATCTGCCGAGAGTATGCGCAAGTTAGGAGAATTTGCTGCGCCTTATAAGGTCAATATTATTGTTGAAAATCATGGCTACCTCTCTTCTAACGCTGCCCTTGTTATGGAAATACTAGACGAAGTCAATCAACCCAACTGCGGGACACTACCAGACTTTGGTAACTTTTGTTTAGAAAGAAAAGATGGCGAGCGTTGGGGAGCAAATTGTGTGAAAGAATATGATCGCTATAAAGGAGTAGAAGAATTGATGCCACGTGCATTTGCTGTTAGTGCAAAATCCCATGACTTTGATGCACAAGGCAATGAAACCAATACAGATTATTTACGCATGTTAAAACTGGTTAAATCTGCTGGATATAACGGGTTTATTGGTGTAGAATATGAAGGAAGTAGCCTCTCTGAAGTAGAGGGGATTCTTGCGACCAAAAACTTATTGCTAGAAAAAGCCAAACTGATTGTTTAATCAATACTATTAACCAAATGAATTCAACGACTAAATTTCAATTATCCTTTATGATGTTCCTCCAATTTTTTATTTGGGGAGGGTGGTTTGTGACCCTGGGAACATTTTTAGGAAACAATCTAGGAGCAAGTGGAGCTGAGACCGCCATGGCCTTTTCTACCCAATCATGGGGAGCAATAATTGCCCCACTATTTATTGGACTAATTGCCGATCGCTATTTTAACGCAGAACGTATCTTGGGGGTGCTTCACCTCATTGGGGGTGGCTTGATGTATTTAATGGCACAAGCAGGAGACTTTGCGACTTTTTACCCCTATGTCTTTGGCTATATGCTAGTTTACATGCCTACACTCGCTTTAGTTAATTCTGTCTCATTTAATCAAATGAAAGACCCAGCAAAAGAGTTTTCTTTGATTCGTGTCTTTGGGACAATTGGATGGATAGTCGCAGGATTAGTGATTAGCTACCTTAGTTGGGATGCGCCTGATGCAATTGCTGCTGGAGCATTAGCCAATACCTTTTTAATGGTGTCTGTCGCTTCGTTTATTTTAGGGCTTTTCAGTTTTACGTTACCTAAAACCCCTCCTTCAAATACAGGGGGAGAAGCCTTATCTTTGGGAGACATCTTAGGTTTTGACGCCTTAAAATTGTTAAAAGACCGTAACTTTTTGATGTTCTTCATCACCTCTGTTTTAATTTGTATTCCTTTGGCCTTTTATTACCAACAGGCTAACCCATTTTTAGTAGAGTTAGGAATGGAAAATCCAACAGGGAAAATGACCTTAGGTCAGATTAGTGAGGTCTTATTCATGTTACTCCTTCCCGTTTTCTTTAAAAAATTTGGCTTCAAAAAAACAATTCTAGTTGGAATGCTTGCCTGGGCAGTGCGTTATGCCTTGTTTGCTTATGGTAATGCTGGGGAATTGACTTTTATGTTAATTATAGGAATTGCCCTACACGGAATCTGTTATGATTTCTTTTTTGTTTCTGGACAAATCTACACTGACTTTAAAGCGGGTGAAAAAGTAAAAAGTGCCGCGCAAGGTTTAATCACTTTAGCTACCTATGGAGTAGGAATGCTCGTTGGATTTTGGGTAGCAGGAAAAATCTCTGACACTTATTTACTTGATAACGGAACGCATAACTGGGAGATGATCTGGATACTTCCTGCCGCTTTTGCCATTGGAGTACTCGTCTTATTTATGCTTATCTTTAAAGACGAGAAAATAGAAATTAAAGAAGAATAAATTGAGCCACAAAATACGTTTAGGAATTTTAGGAGGCGGAGGAGACTCCCTTATCGGTGGAGTTCACCGCATTGCCTCAAATATGTTTGATCGATATCAAATTGTAGGAGGGTGTTTTAACCCTAATCCTCCAGAAAATCGAAGTTTTGCAACCCATATAGGAGTACCTTTAAATCGCGTTTACGACACTTTTGAAGATCTAATTGAAGCAGAAGTGAAACTACCACAAGAAGAGCGCATTGAGGTCGTTTCTGTATTAACCCCGAACTTTTTACACTTTCCCATGGCAAAAAAGCTGTTGGAAAATGGTTTTAATGTGATCTGCGAAAAACCCTTGACCACAACCCATGCCGAAGCATTAGAGTTAGAGGCCATTCAAAACCAGAAACAACTTGTTTTTGCTGTTACCTATACTTATACCGGCTATCCCATGATTCGTCAAATGAAGCAAATGATTGCCGATGGCGTAATTGGAGAAATACAAAAGGTAGATTTACAATACTATCAAGGGTGGATTAATCCCTTTATGCATCAAGCAGATTTAAGAAAATCTATCTGGCGTCTTGACCCAGAAAAAGGAGGTTTAAGCTGTTGTATTGGAGATATAGGGACCCATGCATTTGATATGGTAGAATATGTCACCGGGAGCAGAGTAAAGCAATTATTAGCAGATCTTAATTACCGCTATCCAGACAACCAAATGGATGTTGACGGAACCATCTTAGTCCGTTTTTCTGACTATTGCAAGGGGGTTTTACGCGCTTCACAAATTGCCACAGGAGAAGAAAACAACTTCACAGTGCAAATTTATGGACAAAAAGGAAGCCTAAAGTGGGGGCAGGAAAATCCCAACTACCTTACTTACTTACAAGAAGGTCAACCCATGCAAGTATTAAAACCAGGTTATGATTTCCACAGTGCATTTGCACAAGATGCCACAAAACTTCCTCCAGGTCATCCAGAAGGATTATATGATGCCATGGGAAATATTTACAATGGCGTAGCCAAAGCAATTCGCGGAGAAGAATTTACCCACGGTGCTTTCCCAGATATGGAAGAAGGTGTTCGAGGCATGTTATTTATTGAAAAGGTATTAGAATCACACCAAAACGGAAACGTTTGGGTGAATTTATAAAAACAAAAACAATTGAAAACAATTAAAGGACCCGCCGTATTTCTGGCGCAATTTATCGATCAAAAAGCCCCTTTCAACAGCTTAGACGGACTTTGTCAATGGGCGGCAGATTTAGGGTACAAGGGCATTCAAATCCCTACCCTGGATAAATGGCTCATCGACCTAGATACCGCAGCAGAAAGTCAAACTTACTGTGACGAATTAAAGGGGAAAATCAACTCCTATGGATTAGAGATTACAGAATTATCTACCCACCTGCAAGGACAGTTAGTTGCAGTACACCCTGCCTACGACAAGATGTTTGATAATTTTGCGCCAGAAGCCGTTAAAAATAATCCAAAAGCAAGAACAGCATGGGCTGTAGAACAAGTCAAAAAAGCTGGAATCGCAAGTCGCAGATTGGGAATTAGTGCTCACGCGACTTTTTCGGGGTCTTTGCTTTGGCCCTACTGGCACCCATGGCCACAACAACCAGACGGACTCATTGATTTAGGATTTAATGAACTCGCTAATCGCTGGCTTCCCATTCTAGATGTTTTTGACGAAAACGGCGTAGACGCCTGTTATGAAATTCACCCAGGTGAAGATCTGCACGACGGGGAAACCTTTGAAAGATTTTTAGCCGCAACTGGAAACCATAAACGCGTCAATATATTATATGATCCTAGTCATTTTGTCTTACAACAACTCGACTATATTACTTATATCGATCACTACCACGAATTTATCAAAGCCTTTCACGTGAAGGATTCTGAATTTAAACCTAACGGAAAAAGGGGTGCCTTTGGTGGATATGGAAATTGGCAAGATCGTGCAGGACGCTATCGCTCTCCTGGAGATGGACAAATCGACTTTAAAACGATTTTTACAAAATTAACCGAATACAGCTGTGATGTGTGGGCAGTAATGGAGTGGGAATGCTGCGTAAAAAGTCCTGAACAAGGCGCAAGAGAAGGGGCTGCATTTATCAAAAATCACATCATTGAAGCCACAGAAAAAACCTTCGACGATTTTGCCGGAGGAGACATAGACCAAACCCAATTAAAAGATATTTTAAACATATAGTTATCATGAAAAAACAATTAATTCTGCTAGTCGTAGGACTAGTCACCTTGAGTTCTTGTCAGGGAACCACTCAAAAGAAAAAAGAAACTGAAACTAAAACCAAGGTTGAACAAGAAGCTCCAGCAAAAGAAGAATGGATTAGTCTCTTTGATGGAGAAACCCTTAACGGATGGCACCAATACAATGGAGATAAAATAGGAG
Organism: Flavobacteriaceae bacterium; assembly: GCA_022424955.1. Classification (GTDB taxonomy): domain Bacteria; phylum Bacteroidota; class Bacteroidia; order Flavobacteriales; family Flavobacteriaceae; genus Arcticimaribacter. The sequence continues at coordinate 46,924 of JAKMGK010000030.1, read as the reverse complement.
AAGAATGGAGTGTCAAAGACGGTGTTTTAACCTTTGACCCCAGAGAAGATAGAAAATGGGGAGACGGTGGCAAAAATATAGTTACCGATCAAAGCTTTACCAGTTTTGTCCTTTCCATCGAATGGAACGTTTCTGAAGCCGGAAATAGCGGTATTTTCTGGGGCGTACAAGAGGGAGAAGAGTTTGGAGAACCCTATGTTACTGGGCCAGAAATTCAAATCTTAGATAATGAACGCCATCCAGACGCTAAAGTCAATCCAAAATTTCATCAAGCGGGTGCACTCTATGATCTAGTGCAACCCACTGCAGATGTATGCAACCCTGCTGGAGAATGGAATCATGTTTTATTAACTGTCGACCACAACGTCAATGAAGGAAATGTTGTTTTTAACGGTACAGAAATCGTTCGCTTTCCTCTTAGTGGAGAAGTTTGGGATGAGCTAGTTAAGAATAGTAAGTTTAAAGGATGGAAAGGTTTTGGAGCATTCAAAACAGGAAAGATAGGGCTACAGGATCACGACGATAAAGTTTCCTTTAGAAATATCAAGATTAAGGTATTATAGGCAAGCAAATGATTGTATCCATGACAGGCTTTGGGAAAGGTGAGACCCAATTTCAGCACAAAAAGATCACCATAGAGTTAAGAACACTTAACAGTAAAAATATTGATCTAAACTTTAGAACACCCCATTGCTATAGAGAGCTTGAACCGTTATTACGCAATCAAATTAACCGCAAGTTAATTCGTGGAAAGATTGATGTTTCTGTGTTCGTTGATAATTCTGGTACAGAAAGCGCAACTATTTTAAACAAGCAGGTCATTCAAGCCTATTTACAACAATTGAAAGAAATTCACAGCGGGGACACGACAGAATTACTCAAAATGGCTGTGCGTTTACCCGATGCCCTTAAAACAGAAAAAGAAGCGTTAAATGACGCAGAAAAAGAAACCGTATTAGAATTATTTTCTACAACCTTAGACAAAGTCAATCAACACCGTAAAGACGAAGGGAAAGCCTTAATGGTAGATTTTAATAAACGCCTGGCCAATCTATCTCAATTGCTTGAAGATGTGATAGAAATTGATCCAGAACGTAAAATAAAGGTTACAGAAAAACTACATAATGCCCTTGAACAATTAGCCATTAATGTAGACCAAAACAGACTAGAACAAGAGCTAATTTACTATCTTGAAAAGTACGATATCACAGAAGAAAAAGTACGTTTGGCTAATCATATTGACTACTTTAAAGAGATTATGGCGCAAGATCAAGCGAATGGAAAAAAACTAGGCTTTATTGCACAAGAAATGGGTCGAGAAATCAACACCATTGGATCTAAGGCAAACCACGCTGGCTTACAAAAAATTGTCGTTCAAATGAAAGACGAATTAGAGAAAATCAAAGAACAGTTACTTAACGTGTTATAACATGAAAACCGGAAAACTCTTTGTATTTTCTGCCCCATCTGGAAGCGGAAAAACAACTTTGGTTCGGCACTTACTGCTACAAAACCTACCCTTAGGCTTCTCCATTTCTGCCACTTCTCGAACTCCACGCGGGGAAGAAAAAGACGGGATGGATTATTACTTTTTAAGCGAAGAAGAATTTCGTCAAAAAATTGAAGAAGACGCATTCATTGAATATGAAGAAGTCTATCAAGGGGCCTTTTATGGCACCCTTCGTTCTGAAGTAGAACGTTTGTGGAAAGAAGGAAAAAATGTCCTTTTTGACATCGATGTAATTGGTGGGTTAAACGTAAAAGAACAGTATCCAGAAGAAACCTTAGCCGTTTTTGTACAGCCCCCTTCATTAGAAGAATTAGAAAAACGCTTGCGTCAACGCATGACAGAAACAGAGGAGAAAATCCAACAACGCCTTGACAAATCGGCTACAGAATTAATTTACTCTCAAGACTTTGATGTAATTCTAGTCAATGACAATCTCGCAAAAGCAAAACAAGAAGTAGTGCGTTTAGTAAAAGAATTCTTGCGTTCCTAAGCAATTTGCTACCTTTGTGATATGCAACAAATCGGTTTGTTTTTTGGCACCTTTAACCCTATTCACAATGGGCACTTAATTCTCGCTAATCACTTTGCAGAGCACACTAACTTAGACCAAATTTGGTTTGTGATCACTCCGCAAAATCCTTTTAAACAAAAGCTAAGTATGCTGGCCAACAACCATCGTTTAGAATTAGTTTATCGAGCGACTAGGGAATATCCCAGCCTTCAACCCTGTGCCATAGAGTTCGATCTTCCTAGACCAAACTATACCTGTGATACCCTGATTAGACTAGAAGAAAAATACCCCGATAAAAAGTTTGCTCTTTTAATAGGAGAAGATAATCTAGCCTCTTTTCACAAATGGAAAAACTTTGAGGTAATTCTAGTCCGCTACCCTCTTTATGTTTATCCTAGAGACGGAGCCGCAGCTCCTGCTAAAGAATTAGAAAAATACAACAACATCCATTTAGTCGATGCCCCTAAAGTAGAGGTTGCTTCCTCTCAAATAAGAGAATGGATTAAAGCAGGGAAAAACGTTCGCCCTCTCTTGCCACTAGAGAGTTGGGAATACCTGGATGAGATGAATTTTTACAAAAAATAAAGTGGGAAACAACAAATTAAAATATACCACACTGCTTTTAGTTGCTTTAATGTGGGGATTTACGCTATTTCATTTTAATGACCTCCCAGAACAAATCCCAATTCACTATAATGCTAAAGGTATTCCCGATGGTTTTGACACCCGCATTCATGTTTGGGGTTTACCCTTGATTGCGACCTTACTCTTTCTCTTGTTAGCTGGTCTCCAAAAGAGAACAGGGATTCAACAAATCGAACTGCAATTATTGCAATGGATGCAATTGCTCATTCAAGGGACATTTACTTATATTCAACTTCAAACCTTCTTTGTGGCAGTCAATAAAAGTAATGGTCTAGGAAGTTGGTTTTTACCCGTAGTGGTGATTAGTTTTTTAGCCCCGATTTTCTGGGTAATTAAAAAACAACAACAATCTTAAGAAAGAACTGTTTTGATTAAATGCTGAGTAATCGATTTTCTACTCCATTGATCAAGCTTATCCATTTCATTCTTTTGGGATTTATTTACCTCATATAGGGCTTGAATAAACCCGTGTATCGCGACCTGATCTTCACGCTCGATCATTTTAGCACAACTCCCTTGGGTAATAAATTCGCCTGCGGCAGAAAGCGGATCTCCAATAGAAAGCACTGGAACCTGTGTAGCAAAATATTCTAATAATTTACCTGAAATCATTTGAGTGGTAGAACCCGCAAAAATAAAATTCAGTAATAGGTGTCCACTTTTCATTAGAGCAATGGCGGCCGCATGGTCTAGATAACCGTGATAAACTACCTTGACATGTGGTAAAGCAGAGCGAATTTCCTTTAAGATACTATCAGAAATATTCCCCGCCAAAGAAAAACGAATAGGACGGTCTCCTTTTAATTGTAACAATGCTTTAAGGATAGAAGGATAGGCTTGCTGCTGAGTAAGCAAACCAGTATATACAACATGAAAAACATCTTTTGGAGGAAGAGAAACTATGTTATTCATTAGCGCTTCATCAAAGCCGTTCGCTAGTGTAACAAACTTTTGATGGGGTACTTTTGCTTTTAGACTTTGGTGCAACTCCCCTCCTATGGTGGTAATTACCCCACTCGCCTTTTCAAGCACGGCCTTTTCTAGTTGAGCGTCTTTAGCTTGACTCCTTCTACTTTGACGCATTTGTTTATTGTAAAAGACATCAGTCCACGGATCGCGAAAATCCACCCACCAATTCAATTGAAAAAGATCAATCAATTGTAAACCTGCTATATGGGTTGAATGCGGGGGGCCTGTCGTAATAAAATGTTCTATGTTTTCTTGCTCAAGCAATTTTTGTGCTGCCTTGACAGCAAAAGGCACCCAGCCTTTTCGCGCATCTGGAATAAAGTAATTTCCACGAATATAAGCGGCTAATTTCCCAAAAAAGCTTTTGGTATTGACCTCCCCTTGAGGAATTCCTTTCGCAGCTTTTCCACTAATTAAGCGAGAATACAACCGCAAAGGTTCACGTGTAGCGGTTTTAATTACCCTAATCCCCTCTACTTCTTTTAAAAGACTTTGGTCTAACTGTGGGTAAGCGGCTTGCTTTTCGTCCACGGTGATAACGATGGGTTCCCAGCCCAATTCCTTGAGGTACTTAGCAAAATACATCCAACGTTGGACTCCAGAGCCACCAGAGGGCGGCCAGTAATAGCTAAGAATCAATACTTTTTTTGAAACAGACAAGCTTACTTTTTATACAAAGGTACAGAAGAACAGGCTTCCCCATACATTAAGCTTTTGACATGGGGCTGTAATTTTTCCACCAAAGCAATAAATGCCGAAGGAGGAATGATTTTATCTGCACAACCTTTAATGATCACAGGCTTATTTTTATAGGGCGTTACTGGAAGCGACTGTATTAAATCTTGAAAAATAAAGTTTTCTAATTCTGCTAAAGAGCCCCAAATTACTTTCTTTGCGATAGGTTGAAGATAAGTGGTCACTAAAAGGTTTGCCCAGGCAGGCAATAGCGCATCTGTAGAACAATACAAGGCGACATAGCTGTCTTGATAAACCGAAAAATCAACACTTTTTAATACAGCTCTAAACTCTTTTTCACGTAAAATAAAGCCTTGTTCTAACCACTGGCTTAGGTCTAAAGCAACTCTCTTCCCTTCTGGATAGTGTTCCTCTAGATCAAAAGTGATCAAAGGACTTTTTGCCACTCTATTGACAATTTCACCAGACATATTATAAAAATCCTAGTTCTAGCTTAGCTTCTTCACTCATCAATTCTTGTGTCCAAGGTGGATCAAAAGTAATCTCTACTTCGGCATCTTTTACCTCATTAATTGACTTGACTTTTTCTTCTACCTCAACCGGTAAGGTTTCTGCTACAGGGCAGTTAGGGGTAGTAAGGGTCATCAAAATTTTCACCTCCTGATCTTCGTTCACAAAAACGTCATAGATTAACCCTAACTCATATATATCTACTGGGATTTCTGGATCAAAAATGGTCTTGAGCACTTTGACGATTTTCTCGCCTAGGTCGTGGGTATCAATTGTTGCTTCTGACATAATTAGTTGAGTTGCGTTTGAAAGGCAATGGCGTATAATTTAATTTGCTTGATCATAGAGACCAATCCATTTGCTCGCGTGGGCGATAAATGTTCTTTTAAACCGATTTCATCGATAAAATCGGTATCGGCGGCTAAAATATCTTTGGGATGTTGATTAGAGAAAGCGCGAATTAAGATGGCGATAATCCCTTTGGTGATAATCGCGTCACTATCTGCAGAAAATTGCAGTTTATCTTGATCTAATTGAGCGTGAACCCAGACTTTACTTTGACAACCTTTGATAATATTGTCGTCTGTTTTAAATTCTTCTGGGATGATGGGTAGGGATTTCCCTAGCTCGATCATGTATTCATAACGTTGCATCCAGTCTTCAAAAAGGCTGAATTCTTCGATAATTTCTTGTTGGGTTTCTTGTATGGTCATAGCCTCACAAAGATACGATTTATTGCAACATCGCGATGGAGCGTTTTAGCGCAACAATCATTTGGTCAATTTCTTCTTTGGTATTGTAAAAAGAAAACGACGCTCGAACTGTTCCCGGAATCTGGTAATAGTCCATAATGGGTTGTGCACAGTGATGTCCCGTGCGAACGGCTATCCCCATTTTGTCTAAGATACTCCCAATATCATAAGGGTGTATCCCCTTGACATTAAAAGAAATCACGGCAGTTTTTTCGTCGGCTTCGCCATAAATTTCAACCCCTTCAATTGCTTTGAGCTCTGCAGTCCCATGATCTAATAATTCTTGCTCATAGGCAGCAATGGCGTCAAAACCAATGGCATTCATATAGTCTAAGGCTGCGCCAAAGGCAATACCGCCCGCAATATTAGGTGTACCAGCTTCAAACTTATGCGGCAAGTCGGCATAGGTGGTTTTTTCAAAGGTCACCTCTGCAATCATTTCTCCTCCTCCTTGATAAGGGGGTAGAAGTTTGAGTAATTCTTCTTTTCCGTAGAGCATTCCTACTCCAGTTGGCCCGCATAATTTATGGGCAGAAGTCACATAATAATCAATATCTAAAGCTTGTACATTTGCCTTGATATGTGGGGCTGCTTGTGCACCATCGATTAAAACTTTTGCCCCTACTGTATGGGCCTTTGTAATGATTTTTTCAATGGGATTGACAGTCCCTAAAGCGTTAGAAACGTGGTTGACAAAGACGAGTTTTGTGTTGGCATTCAATAGGCTATCAAAGGTTTTCATATCCAGTGTCCCTTGTTGGGTCATGGGGATTACCTTTAAGACCGCCCCAGTTTTTTCGCATAACATTTGCCAGGGCACTATATTAGAATGGTGCTCCATTGTAGAGACAACAAGCTCATCACCAGCTTTTAAAATCTCGCTATAGCCCGAAGCAATTATATTAATGCTATGAGTGGTGCCAGAAGTAAGGATAATCTCATGCAACTTTGCTGCATTAAAATGTTGTTGCACCTTTTTGCGTGCCTGCTCATAAGCATCTGTCGCTTCTTGACTTAAACTGTGAACCCCGCGGTGAATATTCGCATTGTATTGACTGTAATAGTCAACAATCACACCAATGACTTGCTGGGGGGTTTGTGAAGTGGCCGCGTTGTCAAAATAGACCAAGGCTTGGCCATTTACTTCGCGCTGAAGAATAGGAAAATCCGAACGGATTTTTTGGATGTCTAATGCCTTATAAGTCATACCCTGTTTCAACCCCTAATTTCATCGCTATCAACTTATTAATTCTTGTTTTAAGCGCAGGTATAGCTACACTTTCCAAGACATTATTCGCAAAGGCATAGGTGAGTAAACCTTTGGCTTCCTTTTTAGGAATCCCACGGGTGCGAAGGTAAAACAAAGCGTCTTCGTCTAACTGTCCAATGGTACAACCGTGAGAACATTTTACATCATCTGCAAAAATCTCTAGTTGTGGTTTTGTGTTTATCGTGGCTTTATCGTCTAGTAAAATATTGTTGTTTTGCTGAAATGCGTTGGTCTTCTGGGCAATTTGATCAACATAGATCTTCCCGTTAAAGACACCTACTGCTTTATCAGAATAAATTCCTTTATAGTCTTGATGACTCTCGCAATTGGGTTGTTCGTGATTCACTAGGGTATAGTGATCAACATGTTGTTGGTCTTCTATAATGGTGATTCCTTTCATGGTAGAATCAATATGTTCTCCCTTTTGATAGAAGTTCAAATTATTTCTCGTCAATTTTCCGCCAAAAGAGAAAGTGTGGACTTTTACATTACTGCTGCTTTGTTGTGCGATATAGGTATTATCTACAAGCGACGCATCGTGGCGATCGTTTTGGATTTTGTAATAATCAACAATAGCGTTCTTATCGGCAAAGATTTCTGTTACAGCATTAGTCCATACTGCATGCTCTGCTAGACTTTGATGGCGTTCAATGATTTGCACCTGTGCATTTTCTTCGGCCACCACAAGAGAACGTGGTTGCAACATAAAGTCACCCTGCTCTCCTGTAGAGAAGTGAATGATCTGTATAGGCTTTTCTGCAACAACAGATTTAGGAATATAAATGTAGGCTCCCTCTTTTGCAAAGGAAGTATTCAAAGCCGTTAAGTTTTCTTCTTTATCGGCAACTTGATTGAAGAACTTGTCTATAATTTTTTTGTATTTGGGCTTCGACAAGGCGGCAGATAGTAAGCAAACATCGATTCCATCGTGGGTGGTATCAGACAAGAACGGACTATAAATCCCATCGATAAAAACTACTTTATAAGAGTCAATTTCGTATAAAAAGTATTTTTTAACGTCTTTTAATTCAATGGTGGTTTCCTTCTTGGGGAAAAGGCTGTAATCGTTTTTTAATAGCTTTGCGATAGAAGTATACTTCCATGCTTCGAGCTTGTTTGTTGGAAAGCCTTTTTCTTCAAAAGTCTTGAGGCTTTCAGAACGAATATCATGCACGGGAGAGCTCAAGTCTAACTCTTGCTCCAACACCATGAAAGAGGATAGCATTTTTTCTTTTAACTCCATCTTAGGCAAGCTCTTGTTTGATCCAGTCGTATCCTTTCGCTTCTAATTCGTGCGCTAGTTCTTTGGTTCCAGATTTTACAATGCGACCGTTGTATAAAACGTGTACATAATCTGGCACGATATAATCTAATAAACGCTGGTAGTGTGTAATCACGACTACTGCATTGTCTTTGTTTTTTAATTTATTTACACCGTTTGCAACAATCTTTAAAGCGTCTATATCTAGACCAGAATCAGTTTCATCTAAGATGGCCAGTTTAGGTTCAAGCATTGCTAGCTGGAAGATTTCGTTACGCTTCTTTTCTCCACCAGAAAAACCTTCATTTAACGATCGGGACAAGAATTTTGAGTCAATCTCTAATAGGGCTGCTTTCTCTCTAATCTTTTTGAGCATCTCGTTCGCAGGCATATCTTCTAAACCTTGCGCTTTTCTAGAAGCGTTGATCGCAGTTTTGATAAAATTTGTCACTGTTACTCCAGGAATCTCTACTGGATATTGGAACGATAAAAAGATTCCTTTATGGGCGCGTTGTTCTGCATCGAGTTCGGCTAGATCTTCCCCATCAAAAAGAATATTTCCTTTTTCAACTTCATAATCTTCGTGGCCAGCAATCACAGTAGAGAGGGTACTTTTTCCAGAGCCATTTGGCCCCATAATCGCGTGTACCTCCCCTGGGTTTACTTGCAGGTTGATTCCTTTTAAAATTTCTTTTTCTTCTACACTAGCGTGTAGTTCATTTACTGTAAGCATATAGTTGATCGATTACCCTACTGATCCTTCGAGGGAGATTTCTAATAGTTTTTGCGCCTCAACGGCAAATTCCATGGGAAGTTTATTCAGTACTTCCTTACTAAATCCATTTACAATAAGTGCAATGGCTTTTTCTGTATCAATCCCGCGTTGATTGCAGTAGAAGATTTGATCTTCTCCAATCTTGCTAGTGGTTGCTTCATGCTCAATTTGTGCCGAATTGTTTCGCGCCTCTATGTAAGGAAAAGTATGCGCACCACAATCATTCCCCATCAAGAGAGAATCACATTGAGAGAAGTTTCGGGCATTTTTTGCTTTAGGGTTGACTTGCACCAAGCCACGGTAGCTATTTTGTGATTTCCCAGCAGAGATCCCTTTTGAAATAATGGTCGAACGGGTGTTCTTTCCAATGTGAACCATTTTTGTTCCTGTATCTGCTTGCTGATAATTATTCGTCACGGCGATAGAGTAAAATTCTCCAATTGAGTTATCTCCTTTTAAAATACAAGAGGGATATTTCCAGGTCACGGCAGAACCCGTTTCTACTTGGGTCCAAGATATTTTAGCGTTGGTGTGGCAAATTCCACGTTTGGTTACAAAATTAAAGACTCCACCTTTTCCTTCTTTATCTCCAGGGAACCAGTTTTGAACCGTTGAATATTTTATTTCGGCATCGTCAAGGGCAATCAACTCTACACAAGCAGCGTGCAATTGATTTTCATCTCTTGACGGCGCTGTACAGCCTTCTAGGTAAGAAACATAGCTTCCTTCATCTGCAATTACAAGGGTACGCTCAAATTGACCTGTCCCTGCTTGATTGATTCTAAAATAGGTCGATAGCTCCATGGGACATCTTACGCCCTTTGGAATATAACAAAATGACCCGTCAGAAAATACCGCAGAATTCAAGGCGGCATAAAAGTTATCTTTGATAGGGATGACAGAACCGATGTACTTTTTCACCAATTCTGGATAATCTTTAATGGCTTCTGAAATAGAACAAAAAATAATGCCTTTTTCGGCTAAGGTATCGCGGAAAGTAGTGGCGACAGAAACAGAGTCCATCACAATATCTACCGCTACTCCGGCTAATTTCTTTTGTTCATCGATTGAAATTCCCAGTTTATTAAATGTTTCTAATAATTCTGGATCAACCTCATCTAAGCTTTCATATTTGTCTTTTTTCTTTGGAGCAGAGTAATAGGATATCGCTTGGAAATCGGGTTTTTTGTAGTGTACATTTGCCCATTCTGGCTCTTCCATTTGTTTCCAGGCCGCAAAAGCTTCAAGACGCCACTGTGTCATCCACTCTGGTTCATGTTTGCGTTTTGAAATGGCACGAACAATATCTTCGTTTAATCCTATGGGTAAAGTATCTGATTCTATATCGGTATAGAAACCGTACTCATACTCTTTTGTTTCGAGCTCTTTCTTTAATTCTTCTTCCGTATATGCCATATGCCTTCTTTCTTTTTAGAGCGAAAAACTTTCTCCACAACCACAGGTTCTATTCGCGTTAGGATTGTTAAAGACAAAACCTTTCCCGTTGAGACCACCAGAATATTCTAAAGTCGTACCCACGAGGTAAAGTAAACTTTTCTTATCTACCACTATCTTAACATTGTTATCTTCAAAAAGCTGATCGTTTTCTTGCTTTTCTGCATCAAAAGAAAGGTCATAGGACAAGCCAGAACAGCCACCACTTTTCACCCCAACTCGTACATAAGCTGCACTGGGGTCAAAGCCTTCTTCCTGCATTAAAACAGATACTTTTTCTTTCGCTGATGAAGCTACCTTAATCATGGATAAATAATCGTTTTCTAATTTTGGTACAAATATAGTTCATTTCACCCACTATCACGCTTGTTTAACCATAGATAAAGTCAATAGAATTATTCTAAAACAACATCCCATAAGGCGATAAAGATATCTTTACCTCCCCTGTTGTTGAGAAATAGCCCATTTTGGCTTTCTGAAGTCCCTACTACCAATAATCTCCCGCCTTCAAGAGGAAGCACTGCATGGGCGATGTCAAGACCATTTCCGCCCAAATTAAAATGTTGCTGTGGAAATAAATTTTGATCCAATTGTAAGAGAGCTATATCGTTATCTCCTGAATTACGTGAGAAATCAATGTCCTCACTTTGGCTGTAACCCACTAGCCATAGCTCTCCTTGAGTGTTAAAGGCTAAGTCACGACCCATATCAAAGCCAGAGCCCCCAAAGCTTCGCTCAGTAATTAAATCTCCATTTTGATTTAAAGAAATTAACCACATATCCGATTGACCTAAGGGAGAAGAAACATCCTGATCTTCGCTAAAAGTATTCCCAAATACATAAATATTTTCTGCTTGATCAAGGGTCACGGCATTAGCGGCGTCGTATTGACTTCCGCCAAAAGAACGCTCCCAAATCAAATTCCCTTCTTGGTCTAATTTGATCACCCATATATCATATCCTCCATGAGGATTCGAGATATCCACATCTTCACTCTCTGATGTTCCTACAACGATAAAATCTCCTGAAGATGTTTCGATCGAGTCATATGAACGGTCGTTATTTGTTCCGCCAAAATATTGACGCCATTCTATCTCGCCTTCCAAATTAATTTTATGCACCCAAAATTCTCCTACACCGTGTCGCGCACTCAAACCTCCTTTTTGAAAAGTTGTTCCTTGACCTCCAGAAGATGTCACGTCTAAAAAGCCGTTGAACAATAATCCTCCGTCTTGGGTTGCAACAATGTTATAAGCGTGGTCATGCCCCGAGAAACCAAAACTTTTCTCCCATAAGATTCCACCAGTAGCATCGGTTCTAATCACCCAATTATCGTGTTGCCCTTGATTAAGGCTGGCATCTCCATCTTGACTCATGGAATATCCCAATAAAGCATAGCCACCATCTGACAATTGAACAAGAGAATGGCCACGATCATCTTCAGAACCGCCATAGGTAGCGTGCCACTCTGGTGTAGCGTCTGCAGTGAATTTAATTAGTAAAAGGTCAGAAACGGGGAGCGTTTTATCGTCAAGATCTCCATCTATGCTTTTTGTGTTTCCTAATACAGCAAAACCCCCGTCTTGGGTCGGGATAATGGCATGAGCGATGTCTTCCTCGCTTCCGCCAAATAACTGTAGTGATTCTAGACTGTGTCGTTCTTGTTGTGGAAAAGTGTTTTCTATCCCATTTTTTGCGCAAGCGCCAAAAAGAAGAAAGCCAAAAAGAGAAAGCAACCGCAGTTTCATTTAATTACTTTTTTGAACCAAAAAGAGGCCGCGATCACTATCGCTAATGGCAATTATTCCGCTATTAAAAAAAGGATATACATTCCAAACTCCATCAAAGCTAGCGTTGTTATTTTCAGGATAAGTATCAAAAAAACCGACTTCTTGCATGTTTTGATTGGTAATATCAGAAATATCAATCTCGCGAAAACCTGCGGTGTAATTAGAAATAAATAGGGCATCATCTTTTACATAACCATTGTGATCAATGGCCGCTGTAACTCCGTCATAGGTGTAGTGTAAAACAGGATTATCTAAATCACTCATATCAAAAACAAGGGTACGGGTGTTATTACCATAGCGAATCTCATCAAGTTCGTCGCCCAAATAAAAGAAGCGTTGGTCGGGATCAACCCAACCTTGATGAGTGTAACCGCCGTTGCCATAGGTCGTTTCAGAAATTAAGCGGGGAGCAGATTTATCTGTCACATCTAAAACAACGACCTTATTGTTCTCCCCTCCATCACTGTTACTTCCAAATAAGATTTCTCTACCTTGGTAGTCAGGGTCTGGACCTTGATAAGTCACAATATGAGCATCGTGGGTATATGAAGACCCACCATAGCCACCCACTTCTTGTGGCGCAGCAGGAGCGTTAATATCAATAAAAACTGGCCCTCCAGAATAATAGGCTGCCCCATTTACCCTAGCGCCAATTACATAAGCATAGCCCGTTGATTCATTAATGGCGATATTATGTGCGCTGCTAAAAGTATTTAAAACAGCATCTGGAGAAAAGGTTTGGAACTCAGTCTGGTTTCTCAAACGTGTTAGGTCAAAAACCTGCAATCCATGATCTGGCGCTTCGCTTACTACATAGGCGTGATTACTGTGCACTTTGATATCTCTCCAGGTACTCTCCTCAGAAGCAGTGGGTAATTTCCCAATATATCTCATCGCTGCGGGGTCTGAAATATCTATAAATGCTACTCCGTTGTTTAACCCTTGAAGAACATATTCTTTTCCAGATTCTGGGTCAGTCCAACCCCAGTTATCATTCGCAAAGTTTGTTCCTAGATTAAACAGATTAATGCGATTAACCAGATTGTAATTTGAGCAAGGATATTCCCCTGCAAATCCACCTTCACAAGGTGTAACTTCTGCCGTATACACAGGAATGGGTTGTCCTTGTGGATCTGGGATAGGATCTTCTGGAACAGTTACTTCAGGAATATCCATTGCGCTATCATCGTTTAGAGGGGTACAGGCAACTAACAAAATAGCAAAGAAATAAAGAAGCGTTAAAACTTTTTTCATCAAAATAAATTTATTCAACTGTAAACTTAACAAAAATCCTACCAAAAAAGAGTCTAGCGATCGCTAGCGTAATTCTGCTAAAAAGGCTGTATTTTTGCCCTATGTTTGAAGAAAAAAAATCTAGCACTACGCCACTCTCCTCTTTGGGTGAATTTGGCCTAATCGAAAAAATTAAAGAGGGGTTCCCCATCGCTCAAAGCAGCTCTAAATTGGGGATTGGAGATGATGCAGCAATACTCCATCATCCTGGTCAAACAGTTGTTTCTACCGATATGCTGGTAGAAGGAGTTCACTTTGATTTAAGTTATGTTCCTCTAAAACATTTAGGCTATAAGGCGGTCATGGTCAATTTATCTGACATCTATGCCATGAATGCTCATCCTGCCCAAATCACTGTGAGTATTGCCGTCTCTAATCGATTTCCATTAGAGGCCATTGAAGAATTATATGCGGGAATTGGTCTTGCTTGTACCCGCTATAAAGTGGATCTTGTGGGAGGTGACACTACCAGTTCACAAACGGGCTTAGTAATTTCTGTTACTGCGCTTGGTTCAGTAAAAGAAGAAAATATAAGTTATCGTTCTGGAGCAAAAGAAAACGACTTAATTATCTTATCGGGAGATTTGGGCGGAGCCTATACCGGTTTGCAAATTTTAGAGCGTGAAAAAGCAGTATATAAAGTCAATCCACAGTCTCAACCAGATTTATCGACTTATGCCTATGCGGTTGAACGTCAACTCAAACCAGAAGCGAGAAAAGATGTTATTGAATTATTAGAAGAGCTAAAGATTGTTCCCACTTCAATGATTGATGTGAGCGATGGTTTATCTTCAGAATTACTGCATATTAGTAAGGCGTCAAAGGTGGGTTGTCAAATATATGAAGATAAAATTCCTATTGACCCACAAGTCTTAGCCATCTGTAAAGAATTCAACCTCAACAATACTACAGCTGCATTGAACGGAGGCGAAGATTATGAACTACTTTTCACTGTTGACCAAAGTCATTTTGAAGCTTTAAAAAATCACCCCCTTTTAAGTATAGTAGGACATATTACAGAGGCCGCTTCTGGTTGTAATCTCGTGACTGGACTAGGACAGCAAATTGAACTAACGGCACAAGGATGGACGAGTCATCCTGAAGAGGGAGACGCGCTTTAACCTAAGGCGACATCTAAGCACATCATCACAATAAACCCCCCAATAAAACCAAGGGTAGCGATATCTGTGTATTTATCTTGTTGGGTTTCGGGAATAACTTCTTCAACTACTACAAAAATCATTGCCCCTGCTGCAAAAGCTAAAGCATAGGGTAAAATGGGTGTGAAAAAAGTAACCGCGACAGCACCAATAACGGCGGCCACTGGCTCAACTATAGCCGATAATTGTCCATACCAAAAGGACTTAAATCGGCTTACCCCCTGCCTTCTAAGCGGCATAGAAACCGCAATCCCTTCAGGGAAATTTTGAATCCCAATTCCTATAGCGAGTACTACTGCACCAGCGATTGAAGCTTCTGGAAGACCTGCAGCAACTCCCCCAAAAAGGACTCCTACTGCTAAACCTTCTGGGATATTGTGTAAGGTAATTGCCAAGACTAAAAGTGTGGTTTTATGCCAAGGAGTCTTAATCCCTTCACTTTCTTTAAAGTTAATATGGATATGAGGTAAAATTTTATCTAAAGCAAAAATAAATAATGCGCCCAGTCCAAATCCAACTGCCGCGGGAATAACTTTGACAAATCCTTCCCCTTCACTCATTTCAATTCCAGGAGCAAGTAAACTCCAAAAACTTGCCGCAACCATCACACCGCCTGTAAAACCTAACATTCCATCGAGTAAAGCGCGATTCAAAGCCTTGACAAAAAACACCAATGAAGCTCCTAATGCGGTAAGCCCCCATGTAAATAAAGTGGCATATAAAGCGCCTACAATTGGATCTAAATTTTCAAAATAGAAGATGATCGCTTCCATAGTATGGCTTAAATTTGGTTTGTGGTACAAAACTAAGGATTTATAAAACAATCTTTACTCGCATCCAACCTAATTCCTTATTTTTGATTGCTTTGAAAAACAAAAAACACTTTGATATCATCATTTGTGGTGGTGGCGCCGCTGGGTTACTGCTAGCACACGGCCTAATTCAAAACAATGCCTTTGATCATCTCTCTATTGCTCTCATTGAAAAAGAGCAAAAAAATCAAAACGATCGCACTTGGTGTTTTTGGGAAGAAGGTAAGGGTAAATGGGACCATTTAGTGAGTTCGCGCTGGGACAATGCCATCTTTCAATCACAACAATACAACGCTAACTTTTCTTTAGCCCCCTATCAATATAAAATGATAGAAGGGATTAATTTTTACAATCACCTTTATCCCTTACTGGAAAAAGCGCCTAATCTCGAACTTATTCAAGCAGAAATCACAGAAGTTAATGCTAGCGACAAATACGGCGAAGTATCTACCCATGAGGCTACTTATACCGGAGATAAAGTATTCTCTAGCATCCCTAAAGAAGAGTATAAACAACAGCAAAAATTCCCTGTCCTACAACAACATTTCATTGGATGGTTTGTCAAAACAGAGGCGCCAATCTTTGATCAAGACACTATGGTCTTTATGGATTTTGACCTTGACCAAAAGAACAACACCCGCTTTATGTATGTACTCCCTTTTAGTCCTACGGAAGCTTTAGTAGAGTACACCCTTTTTTCTAAAGACCTTGTAAAAGACGAAGAATACGAAGCAGAAATTACTCAATACCTCAACCAAAGAAAGGCGGGGAAAGTAAGCGTCACTGCGACAGAAAAAGGGAGCATCCCCATGACCGCTTATAATTTTGACCAGCACAATAGTGCGCATTTAATGCACATTGGTACTGCCGGCGGATGGACTAAGGCAAGTACGGGCTTTACCTTTCAAAAATCCCAAGAAAAAATTAATGCACTTATTGAATTTCTCAAAAAGGAAAAAGCCCTGGATCAATTCCCACAACGCAATAAGTTTAATTTTTACGATATGTTGTTTTTAGACGTGTTAGCCAAATACAACGGTGAAGGAAGCGAGTTATTTAGTCGTATGTTTCAGCGCAACACCCCCCAGCGAATCTTTCAATTCCTAGATGAAAAAACAAGTTATAGACAAGAAGTGCTCTTAATGAGTTCTTTCCCTATTGGACGATTTGTAAAAGCACTTTTTAAACGGGTATTCTCCTTATAATTTTCGCTCCATAAGCGCTTTAGCAAATTGCTTAAAAAGCGTTTTTTTGTCTTCATTAACAGCGAATTTTTCTACCTCTAGTAAAGCCTTTTCGGTGTATTGTGCCATCAAATCCTGAATAGCTAAGTCTGCTTTAGTCACTTTAAACAAGGCTTTTACGGTAGCAATTTTTTCGGTGGGATCTGCTGGTTGAGTTTGAAAAAATTCTTTTAATTGCCTTTGTTGTGCTTCATCTGCTTTTTCCAGCGCAAGCAAATATAAAAGGGTCTTTTTGTTTTCGATAATATCTCCTCCCACCTGTTTTCCAAAAGTGAGGGGGTCACCAAAGGCATCTAGATAATCATCTTGTAATTGAAAGGCTAAACCCAATTGAATCCCAAAATCGTAAAAAGGCTGACTCTCCAACCGGCTCAAACCGCCTACCATGGCGCCCATTTGTAAAGAACAACCCAATAGAACGGCTGTCTTATATTCAATCATATGTAGATATTCCGCTTGACTCACGCTGTCTTGCAGAGGGAAATCCATATCGTATTGCTGGCCTTCGCAAACTTCTTGTGCGGTTTTACTAAAAAGTTGGGTGAGTGCTTTAAATAATTCTGCTGGATAAGCATCGAGACATTGATATGCCTTAACGAGCATAGCATCTCCAGATAAAATCCCCGTATTAGCATCCCATTTTTCGTGAACAGTAGCCTGCCCTCTTCTCAGGGGAGCCTCGTCCATTATATCATCATGAATCAAGCTAAAATTGTGAAAAACCTCTACGGCTAAAGCTACTGGAAGGGCTTTCTTAAAATCATTCCCTACAGCATCTGCGGCAATTAAAGCTAATACGGGTCGAATCCGTTTTCCGCCTAATTGCAAAATATAGCGCATAGGGTCATAGAGTGAAGCGGGTTTCTCTTCTAAAAATTGTTTCTCTAAATAGTCTAGGAAAGCCGTTTGGTAAGATGTAATCACAGCGAATTGTTTTGACAAAAATAACTAAAAATTAATGCGAATGGTTGATCGGTTAAAAACTTTGGAAACTATTTTGGTTTTTAAAGTTTCCTGTTGTAATTTTGCGTCAAATTGCTATGAAAGAAAGTATTGTACAAAAAGCCAGTACACTTTTTATCCAACGTGGATTCAAAAGTGTTACCATGGATGATCTCGCAGATGCGCTCGCGATTTCTAAAAAAACACTCTATGCTCATTTTGAAAATAAAGAGCAACTAGTAAGAGAAAGCTCCTTTCATGTTTTTGACAGTGTCTGTCATGAAATTGAGTTCATCAAAAACAAAGCAGCCCATCCCATCGAAGAATTATACACGGTAAAATCTGCCGTTTTAAAATACTATCAAAACGAGGATACTTCGCCCGTTTATCAATTACAAAAATATTATCCAGGAATTTATACCGAATTAAAAGACCAAGAATATGACCGTCTGGGTATAATGGTACAATCGAGTTTAAAATTAGGGATAAGCACGGGGCTATTTCGCCCTAATATTAACATAGATTTTGTCTCGCGACTCTATCTGAACGGGATGAGAGGCATAAGAGATATCGCTATTTTCCCCCCTTCGCAATTTAATATGAAAACCCTATTTGAAAGTTATCTTGAATATCATGCAAGGGCAATTGTTACGCCAAAAGGGCTAGACATTTTAAATGAATTTATTGCAAACACAGATCAAAAGTAAATGAAACTAAACCTATTATTTAGCTATTTAATGTTTGCCCTTTTCTTTCTAGGACGGGCACAAGAAATTCCTGCTTCTTTCTCATTAGAAGAAGCTGTTGAATGGGGTGTTGAGTATAACCGAACATTGAAAAGGGCATCGCTTGAATATCAGAAAGCTCACAAAGAAAAGTGGAAAACCATCTCCATCGGATTCCCACAAATCAATGCTAACCTGAACTATCAAAACAACATTGAACAACCCGTTTCATTAATCCCAGCGCAATTTTTTGGTGGGAATGAAGGCGAGTTTGCCGAGGTCGTCTTTGGGACTAAACAAACGGCCATGGGAATGGTAGAATTATCGCAACTCCTTTTTGACGGAACGTATATAGTAGGTGTACAAGGCATTCAACATTACATTGAAACCGCTCAAAACGTTCTTGAAAAAACAACAATAGAGGTTAAAAAAGCAATCGCAACATCTTATACGAATGTTTTAGTCGCACAAGAAAATGTGGCCATACTTACTAAAAATGCCAAGGCATTAGAAAGAAACATTCAAGAGACTCAAGCTTTATTTGACAATGGTTTTGTAGAACAAGAAACGGTAGAACAACTACAACTCACCCTCTCCAGTCTAAATATTCAAATTAATTATGCGAAGAAATCTGTGGTCTTAGCAGAAAATGTTCTCAAACTTCTCTTGGGAATTGACATTAGCGAATCCCCTTCACTCACAGACGATTTAGCTACCCTTACTACCCGTCATCTGTTAGAAGACAATAGCGATGCAGACTACAGCAACAACATTGATATTCGTTTAGCAGAAAACAATGTCACGACAGAAGGACTTTTGTATCGTCTTGAACGCGCGAAGGCCCTCCCTTCTTTTAGTGCATTTATTAACGGGATGTATATGGGGAATAGCAATGATTTTACTTTTACAGAAAGAAGTCAAAAATGGTTTGGATCTTCAGCCTTTGGTCTTAGGGTACGCGTCCCTATTTTTAGCTCTTTAGGAAGAACTGCTGGATCACAAAAAGCTAAATTGAGTTTACTGCAAGCAGAAACCCAATTAATCGAAACAAAGGCCCAGATTTTTGTCGAATGGCAAAACGCACAAAACAACTATACTTTAGCCCAAGAAAATTATAGTAGTTCTCAAGATAATCTCGCCCTGGCAACACGTATCGAACAAAAAAATACCACTAAGTTTTTTGAAGGCCTAGTAGGAAGCTTCGAATTACGTCAAGCGCAACTACAATTATATCAAGCACAACAAAACCTTATCCAGAGTATGCGTCAAGTGATTCTGGATAAAATCAACCTAGACACCATTACTAACAACGCACAATAAATCAAGCCATGAAAAATAGTATTCTCCTTCTTTGCATCCTCCTTTTCATTCAATGTGGATCTTCTGATAAACAAACAACGGCAGAGATCATTGCCAGTAAAGATCTTGCGGCCATTCAAACAAAAAAAGCTGAGGTCGTTAAAAGCATGAACACCCTTAAACAAGAATTAGAAAGTTTAAACGAGGTGATTGGGCAACTCGATAACGAGCAAAAATTTTTATTGGTTACAAGTATTGAAACCAAGGTAGCTCCTTATGAGCACTTTGTTAGCTTTCAAGGAACACTTGAAACCGATAAAAATATAGTGATGTATCCAGAAATTCCAGGGCTATTAAAAAGCATTAATGTAGTAGAGGGACAGCGCGTTAAAAAAGGGGATGTTTTGGCGGTTATTTCAGATAGTGGGTTAGTCGACCAATTGCAACAGCTTGAAATTCAATTGAACTTAGCAAAGACAACTTATGAGCGTCAAAATCGTTTGTGGGAACAAAAAATTGGTTCAGAGATGCAATTTCTTCAAGCAAAGACTCAATACTTAAGTTTAGAGAAAAGCATCGCACAAATGAAAGATCAAGTCGCTAAAACGACTATTACAGCTCCTTTTGACGGAATAGTAGATCATCTTTTAGCAGACGTTGGTAGCTCGCTTGCTCCTGGAATGACCCCAGTGGTAAGGGTGATTAATCTTGACGAAATGAAGGTGAGTGCACAGGTTCCAGAGATTCACTTAAACAATATCAAAAAGGCCGCTAAAGTGGCGGTAAATATTCCTGTTTTAAATAAGACTTTACCCGCAGAAATTAATGCAGTGGGGAATTTTATCAATCCTAACAATCGCTCTTTCCGTGTTGAAATTGGTTTAGAAAACAGCTCAGGAGATTTAAAACCTAATATGACGGTTCTGCTCAATATCAATGACTATAAAAATGAGGCAGCGATTTTAGTTCCTTCTAAAAATATTCTAGAAGATCAAGCAGGAGCAAAATATCTTTATACCCTCGAAACTGTAGCAGGACAAGACGGCATGTATAAAGCCATCAAGACCTTTGTGAAAACGGGAAAAAGCTCTGATAATAAAACAGAAATCCTCGAAGGTTTATCTGCTGGAGATCAATTAGTCGAAGATGGTATTCGCTTAGTGAAAGATCAGCAATTGGTGAAAATCATTCAATCTTAATTCGCCCTATCAATGAAAAAATCATCAGAACTTAAAGAATTTTCACTTTCCTCCTGGGCCATTGATCACAGTACCGTGATTTATGTCATCATAGGCTTATTCTTCCTTTTGGGAATCTCCTCTTATATGAATCTCCCTCGAGAGAATTATCCAGAAATCAATACAAACGAAGTTTTTGTGAGCTCGATCTACCCTGGTAATACAGCAGAAGACATGGAGCGCTTGATCACAGATCCGCTAGAAGAACAACTAAAAGGGGTGCCTAACTTAGTCGGGATCGAATCTACTTCTTTAGAAAACTTCTCTTTGATCACGGTTGAGTTTGACGAGAACATTAGCAAAGAAAGTGCTAAGCTCAAGGTGCAAGATAAAATCGATGCAGTAACCGCTAACGCAGACTGGCCTACTTTTAATAATGCCAAAGTAGAACCAACTGCTTTTGAGTTTAGTCTTTCTGAAGAAATCCCTATTCTAAACATTGGTTTAAGTGGCGACCTCCCTATCGAAGAAATGAAATTTTATGGGGAGTTACTGCAGGACAAGATCGAGCAGATGTCAGAAATCAAAGAAGTTGCCTTGAGAGGGGTACAAGATTTTGAGATCGAAGTCGCTTTAGACTTGCTAAAAATGAATGCTGCTACCGTCTCTTTTGACGATGTTATCAATGCCATTAGAAGAGGGAATAGCACTGTTTCTGCAGGAAATATTGAAGGTAATGGCTTAAGAAGAAACCTGCGAGTAGTAGGAGAAATTGAACGCCCAGAAGACCTTGAAAAGTTTGTCTTAAAAAATCAAAATGGCACCGTCTATATGGGCGATGTGGCTACCATTTCTTTTCATGAAAAAGAAAAGAATTCTTTTGCGCGTTCAGATGGTAAAAAAGCCATTGTGCTAGACATCAAAAAACGCAGTGGGAAAAACTTAATTAAAACGGTCGAAAAAATTCGAGCCATTGTGAGTGACGTTCAGGCGAATGATTACCCTTCTACTATAGAAGTTGATATATCTAACGACCAATCCAACGCGACAAAAAACCTTGTAAGTGACTTAGCCAACAATATCGTCTTTGGAGTCTTACTCGTTATTACAGTCTTGATGTTTTTCTTAGGCTTCCGCAACGCTCTCTTTGTTGGATTTGCGATTCCTATGTCGATGTTTATGTCCTTTATGATTCTTGGATTTTTAGGGCAAACCATTAACACCATGGTTCTTTTTGGGTTGATTATGGGACTTGGTATGCTGGTAGACAATGGGATTGTTGTTGTCGAAAACGCCTATCGTTTAATGGAAAAAGAAGGCATGAGCTCGATCGAAGCGGCAAAAAAAGGCATTGGTGAAATTGCCTATCCTATTATTATTTCCACCGCCACGACCATTGCGGCCTTTGTCCCTTTAGGCTTTTGGCCAGGAACCATTGGAGAATTTATGATTTTCTTCCCCATTACCCTCTCCATTGTATTGGGATCTTCTTTAATCGTTGCCATCTTCTTTAACTCCATGTTAGTCTCAAAGTTTATGGAGATAGAGGACAGAGAAATCAGTCAGAAAAGTTTATGGCGCATGACCTTTATCTTGGGTGGTCTAGGGCTATTATTAATCTTTAATCAAGGAACCTTAAGAGGGCTAGGGACCTTAATGACCTTAACCACCACCTTATTTTGGGCCTATAAATTTTTTATCAAGCGATGGGCAACCTATTTCCAGAATGTCACTTTGGTTCGTTTAGAGGAAAGATACACTAAGGTCTTGCGTTTTGCCTTGACGGGAAGAACGCCTTATCTTTTCTTATTTGGAACCATTGGATTGCTCTTTTCTTCCTTTATTATTTTAGGATTGGCTGCGCCAAAGGTGGAGTTTTTCCCAGAGAATCAACCTCAGCAGATTTTTGTCTATGCCGAATATCCTGAAGGGACTTCTATTGACAAAACCAATGCCACCTCTAAATTAATCGAGGCTGAAGTAGCAAAGGTGATTAACCAATCTAAATACATTGATGCTGGAGAAAACTTTATGATCGACTCTAATGTCGCAATGGTTGGGCTAGGTGCCCAGAATCCAGAGACAGACAAGGGGGGAGATCAAGAGATGCCACACAAGGCTAAAATCACTTTAACCATGGCTGAATTTAAATATCGACGTGGATTGTCTAGTGAAGCCATGCGTCAAGAAATTCAAGAACAACTCAAGGGGAAATTCGCAGGTATCGCCATCTCTGTTGAAAAAGAAGCCGCAGGTCCTCCAGCGGGCTACCCTGTCAATATTGAGGTTAGTGGAGAAGACTATGGGGAACTCATTCAAATTGCCGAGGCGCTTAAAAACTTCCTCAATAACGAGAGTATCCCTGGGGTAGAAGAAATCAAAGTAGATGTCAACAAAAGCAAGCCAGGTTTAGTGGTCAATATCGACCGAAGAAAATCTGGAAGTCTGGGCGTTGCAGCGGGGCAAATTGGACAACAATTGCGTCGTTCCCTCTTTGGTGAAAAAGCAGGGATCTACAAAAAAGATGGCGAAGATTATGATATCAATGTGCGTTTTGACGAAAAAGATCAAAACGATACCAGTACTTTATTAGACCAATACATCGTCTTTAGAGATCAAGCCTCTGGGAGAATTAAAGAAATTCCAATTAGTGCAATGGTCAAGGTAGATAATGCTAACTCCTTCAGTGCGATCAAGCACAAAGATTTAAGAAGAGTGGTTACCGTTTATTCTGCTGTTTTAGCCGGCTATAACGCAAATGAAGTCGTAGATAATGTTAAAGAAAGTATTACAGGTTTTGATGGCTTCCCCAGAGATGTGGACTATCAATTTACAGGAGAAGTCGCAGAGCAAGAAAAGAACATGAGCTTTCTTTTAGGCGCTTTAGGCACCGCTTTAGGCTTGATTGTTTTCTTACTGGTATTGCAATTTAACTCCATCTCAAATCCATTGATTATTCTTTTATCTATTTTCTTAAGCTTTACTGGGGTATTATATGGGATCAGTGTTTTCTCGATGCCTTTTGTCATCATGATGACCATGATGGGAATTATTTCTCTTTCTGGTATTGTGGTCAATAACGGGGTGGTCTTGATTGACTATACCCAATTATTAATCGCGCGAAAGAAAGAAGAATTGGGTATTCCCTTTGAACAAATGCTCCCTAGAATAGAGGCAAGAGAAGCCATTGTAAAAGGAGGGGCTGCACGTTTACGCCCAGTGATTTTAACCGCTATTACCACCATTTTAGGATTAATTCCATTAGCAACAGGACTAAACATTAACTTCTTTACGCTTATAACAAACTGGAATCCGAATATTTATATTGGAGGAGATAATGTGATTTTCTGGGGACCATTGGCCTGGACTGTCATCTTTGGTTTAACCTTTGCAACTTTCCTTACCCTTGTGATTGTTCCGGCTTGTTTTTATCTAGTTTATCGATTAAAATTGAGGATTAACGCCTGGAGAAACAAATAAGAGCAAAGAACTTAATACCTTTGAAAAGAATTTAATTTCTATGTTAAGAACGACACATTGTGGGGCATTGACCCTTGACCAATTAGGAGAAGAAGTAACCCTTGCGGGCTGGGTGCAAAAAAGCAGAGACAAAGGTTTTATGCTATGGATTGATCTTCGTGATCGCTATGGCATCACCCAAATTATCTTTGATGAAGAACGCACGCCTAAGTCAGTTATGGAACAAGCACAGCGTTTAGGGCGCGAGTTTGTGATTCAAGTCACTGGAACGGTAATAGAGAGAGAGTCGAAAAACCCTAACCTCCCCACTGGAGAAATTGAAATTTTAGCACAGTCGTTAACCCTATTAAACCAGGCAAAAACTCCCCCTTTTACCATTGAAAACGAAACAGATGGCGGAGAAGAATTGCGCATGCAATACCGCTATCTCGATATTAGGAGAACCCCAGTGCGCGAAAATCTAGTCTTTCGTTCTAAGGTAAGTTTAGCGATTCGCAACTTTCTTTCTGCGCACGATTTTATCGATGTAGAAACCCCTTATTTAATCAAATCCACCCCAGAAGGAGCAAGAGATTTTGTGGTCCCTTCTCGTATGAATCAAGGACAATTTTATGCTCTTCCCCAATCTCCTCAAACTTTTAAACAGCTATTGATGGTGGGGGGAATGGACAAATATTTTCAAATCGTAAAATGCTTTAGAGACGAAGATTTACGTGCCGATCGCCAACCAGAATTCACCCAGATTGATTGTGAAATGACCTTTGTAGAACAAGAAGATATCTTGCAACAATTTGAAAGCCTATTACAACACTTACTCAAAGAGATAAAGAGAGTAGAAATTGGGGCTTTTCCGCGAATGACCTATGCCGAAGCGATGGCTAAATACGGGAACGACAAACCCGATATTCGTTTTGGGATGGAATTTGCCGAGTTAAATGACTTGGCTAAAAACAAAGGCTTTATCGTCTTTGACCAACAAGAGCTCATTGTAGGGATAGCCGTTCCAGGCGCAGCAGCATATACAAGAAAGCAAATCGATAAGTTAATAGATTGGGTCAAACGCCCACAAATTGGCGCCAACGGTTTAGTTTGGGTAAAATGCAACGAAGACGGAAGCTATAAATCTTCTGTCGATAAATTTTACACACAAGAAGATCTGGCACAATGGGCCAAAGCTAGTGGAGCCAACGCAGGAGACCTAATCCTTGTAATGGCAGGAGATACCCATAAAACAAGAACACAACTATCTGCTTTACGCATGGAATTAGCAGAGCAGCTGGGCTTGAGAAAGCCAGAAGAATTTGCTCCGCTATGGGTGGTAGATTTCCCGCTTTTAGAATGGGACGAAGAAACCCAGCGTTACCACGCCATGCATCACCCCTTTACTGCACCAAAGCCAGAACAGATTGATTTGCTCGAAACTAATCCAGGTGCAGTCAATGCGAACGCCTATGATTTAGTGCTTAACGGAAATGAAATTGGCGGTGGATCCATTCGTATTCACGATGCCGCTACCCAAGAAAGAATGTTTGCGCTATTAGGCTTTTCACCCGAAGAGGCTAAAACACAATTTGGCTTCTTAATGGAAGCCTTCCAGTATGGTGCGCCACCACACGGTGGGATCGCTTTGGGCTTAGATCGATTAGTGGCCTTATTAGGCGGACAAGAAACCATTCGGGACTTTATTGCTTTCCCTAAAAATAACAGTGGGCGAGATTTGATGATTGATGCACCTTCTCCTATTGATACTGCCCAACTAGATGAACTCTATTTATGCCTTCAACCCAAAGAAGAATAAAGCATGCGTTATTTACTCAACAGCTTATTTTGGGGTGGAGTCGCGAGTCTTTTCTATGGCTTTTATCACAAAAATGCTATTGACTATACTGCAGGGGAAAAATGGATTGGTTTTTCGGTCTTATGGCTCACTTTTATCTACTTACCTATTTTCTTGGTACATCGCTGGAAAGGAAAAAAATTAGAAGACTACACTCTTACCGATAAAAACTTTGCGAAAATGCGTGATAAAAAGAGCAAAAAGCCTGAAAATCAATAATTTTTAAAAATAATTTATCTTTTAGTAACATTGGAGTTAGAAAGTTTAGCTTACCTTTGTCTATATTTTAATACATAACATGACAGGTACAGTTAAATTTTTTATTGGGTCAAAGGGATATGGATTTATCACCAATGACGAAACAGGCGAAGATATCTTCGTCCATGCAACATCTCTCAATGGGGAAGAACTCAACGAGGGTGACAAAGTAGAATACGAAGAAGAAGACGGCAAAAAAGGAAAAGTGGCAGCACAAGTTTCTCGCCTATAAATATTTACATTTTATTTTGAGTACAAAGCACGCTTCGGCGTGCTTTTTTATTGGCGCTTTTTTTGAAAAAAACGCTGGAGTAAATC
Organism: Flavobacteriaceae bacterium; assembly: GCA_022424955.1. Classification (GTDB taxonomy): domain Bacteria; phylum Bacteroidota; class Bacteroidia; order Flavobacteriales; family Flavobacteriaceae; genus Arcticimaribacter. The sequence continues at coordinate 20,234 of JAKMGK010000030.1, read as the reverse complement.
TGCTGCTGCTTCTTGCATTACTCCCCCCATACAAATACTCTTGGGATGAGGGTTAACCCCTAGCGCTAAAGCACCCCTTTTAGGATCACTAGCAGCATAAACAATACGATCTAACTGACTCCAATACAAAGCTCCCATACACATCACACACGGCTCTAAAGTAACATAGAGAGTACAGCCTTTTAAATATTTCCCCCCTAAAAAATTAGCGGCAGAAGTGATCGCTTGCATTTCTGCATGAGCAGTAACATCGTTGAGTCGCTCTGTTAAATTATGGGCACGTGCGATAATTCTTTGATTTACAACAATAACAGCTCCCACGGGAACCTCGTCAATTTCATAAGCTTTTTCTGCTTCCTCTAAGGCTTTACGCATAAAATATTGATCGTCTAACTGCATCTTATTGCTTTAATACATCCATTATGGTAGCGGCGATATGTTTGGCGTCCAACTCATATTTTTCTTTTAAAACTGCTGGAGTACCATGGGGAACAAATACATCGGCTAAGCCTATTCTTTTTACTGCAGCCCTGTATTGATGGTCACTTGCCCATTCTAGAATGGCACTCCCTGCTCCTCCAGCTAGTGCACTGTCTTCCACAATGAGTATTTTGTCGTAATGGGTAAAAATACTTTTTAATAAAGCCTCGTCAAGAGGTTTAATAGGTCCTAAATCGTAGTGGGCAACTTGTGTTGCTACTGGAATTTGCGCAAGGGCTTTTTCCACTTCGCTTGATGTGGTCCCGATAGAAATTAACGCAATCTTTTTCCCTGGCTTTAAACAACTTCCTTTTAAAACATCGATTGTTTCAAAGGCTTGTTTCCAATTGGCTATGGCGCCATAACCTCTGGGATAACGAATGGCTACTGGACCACTAAGGGGGGTTTGGGTCAACGTAAACAACATATTGCGCAATTGTACCTCATCTCTAGGCGCAAGCAAGGTCATATGGGGCAGTGTTCTTAAAAAAGCAATATCAAAAACGCCGTGATGGCTAGGCCCATCATGACCTACTAAACCAGCTCTATCGATACAAAAAAGGACAGGTAAATTTTGCAAAGCAACGTCGTGGATTATTTGATCATAAGCCCGCTGTAAAAAGGTAGAATAAATTACACAGATAGGTAATAAGCCTTGAGTGGCCATTCCTGCTGCAAGGGTCACGGCATGTTGTTCTGCGATTCCCACATCGATACATCGCTCTGGGAAACGTTCCATCAAAGCGGTTAGACCACTTCCGGTAGGCATGGCTGGCGTAATGGCCATTAAGCGGGGGTTTTCTTGGAAAAGAGTATCCAGAGTTTTCCCTACAATGGTCTGGAACTTCGTCTTCCCCTCTTGGGGCTTTTTATTCAATTTCCCTGTTAAGGGATCAAACTTTCCAGGGGCGTGAAAAAGCACCTGATTGGCTTCTGCAGAGGCTAAGCCTTTCCCTTTTGTTGTTCTGATATGTAAAATTCTAGGCCCTGTTTTATTTTTCAGGATCTGTAAACAATCGACTAAGGCGGTTAAATCGTGCCCATCTATTGGGCCACTATAGGCGATATTTAAATGGGTAAAAATGTTTTCTTGTTGGTCTTTTCCTGGTGCGACCACTTCAAAAAATTGTTTTAAGGCGCCCACACTAGGATCAATCCCCATGGCGTTATCATTTAAAATGACAAGGACATTTGCCTGGGTGGTTCCTAGATGATTTAGGGCTTCAAAGGCCATTCCACTGGCAATTGAAGCGTCGCCAATCACGGCGATGTGCTGTCGCGTTTGCGCCGTTGTTTGATTCGCTAAAGCCATCCCTAAAACAGCCGAAATGGCCGTAGAAGAATGTCCTGTCCCAAAGGGGTCATAAGCACTTTCTTCTCGTTTTGGGAAACCACTTATGCCTCCCCATTGTCTCAAGTGGACGAAATCTTTCCGCCTTCCGGTAAGCATTTTATGACCATAGGCTTGATGACCAACATCCCAAACCAAGACATCCTCTGGAGTATTAAAAACATAATGCAAGGCAATGGTTAATTCTACTACTCCTAAACTGGCCCCTAAATGTCCCTCTTGTGCTGCGACTACTTGAATGATTTCGGTACGTAACTCTTCTGCCAATTGAGGCAAATCTGACAGCGGGATTTTCCGCAAGTCACGAGGTGATTCGATCAAAGAAAGCAAGTCATTTTGCATGTCACAAAGGTAAGCTATTTCTCACGCTCTACCTGCGCCATAATCTGTCAAGGGTTCAAGATGAATACAAAAAGGGTTTTCTTTAAAGAAAAACTCAAATACATTACGCCCGTTTTCGCGATAACGAAAGAGGGGTTGCCTGGTTTGGTGCAATAATAATCGTTCAATTTCCTTTGCGTTTTCTTCATTTGTAATAAAATATAAATTCCCATAGTATAAACGGGTGGTCATTTTTACTATTAAAATATTCCTTTAGTAGGCCTCGCCTTCATCTTTGGGGGAACGTAAAATTAAATTGCGAATGCGTTTTTTAGATTTCAGGGTCATTTCTTGTTGCTCTATACGTGAAAAAGCAATTTCGACTACAGAGGGGTCTTCTTTAAAATTGAGTAGCACCAATTTTAAAAAATCATCTTTTATTGCATTAATTAATGAGGGACTCGCCACGATACGTTCTTTCAACAAGGGGGTGTCAGTCAACAACGTTAACTTAAATTCCAAGAGTCTTTTGCGACATTTTTTCCTTGAAATAAGCGCCTGATAGCGGTAGAGGTTATAAATATGACTGGCTGAACCAAAATTAACAGAGATGGGACGAGTTTTAGGCTTAACAAACATTAATTCCCCTAGCCCTACATCGTTATAGGCTAGCGGTAATAAACTTACCCCATACTTTTTTTTGAAATCAAGAAAATACATATTCCTTTGAAAATCGATCATTTAAAACTTAAAAACTAATCCGACTAGTGAAAACGGTAGGATTTTGAAATAGATGAACGGTTTAAAGTAATATTCGTAAATTTTGGCTAGTGCGCTTCGAGCCAATTTTCACCCATCCCAACCTCTACGACTAAGGGTACTTCTAGTGAAAAAGCGTTTTCCATCTCTTCTTTTACCATGGCGCTTAAAGCGTCGACCTCTGCTTTGGGGACATCAAAAACCAATTCATCGTGAACTTGCAGTAACATTTTACTATGCCAATTTTCTTTTTCCATACGACGATGAATATTGATCATAGCGATTTTAATAATATCTGCTGCGCTACCTTGAATTGGAGCATTTACGGCATTGCGTTCAGCAGCTCCACGAACAACGGCATTTTGTGAATTGATGTCTTTTAAATAACGTCGACGCCCCAGTACGGTGGCGACATAGCCATTTTCGCGGGCAAAATCCACTTGCTCATTCATATAGCTTTTTAACTGGAGATAGGTAGCATAATAGGCTTCAATTAATTCTTTGGCCTCGGTTCTGTTTAAATTAGTTTGCTGACTTAAGCCAAAGGCAGACACCCCATAGACAATCCCAAAGTTGACGGTTTTTGCATTGGATCGTTGTTCACGACTTACCTCCTCTAGGGGAACTCCAAAGACTTTTGCCGCTGTAGTTGCGTGAATATCTTCTCCTTTTTGAAAGGCTTCTAGCATGGCGGGATCCTTACTCAAAGCTGCTATAATGCGCAGTTCGATTTGAGAGTAATCTGCTGCTAAAAGAACGTGATTTTCATCTCGGGGGATAAAGGCTTTACGGACCTGTTGCCCCCGTGCTGTTCGAATGGGAATATTTTGCAAATTAGGCTGATTTGAACTCAGACGACCCGTTGCGGCAACGGCTTGATTATAGACGGTGTGAATACGACCGGTCTTAGGGTTAATCTCTTCTGGCAAGGCCTTGACATAAGTGCTCTGTAATTTATTGATCGAGCGCCACTCGAGAATATCGGCGATAATTTTATGATCTTTCGCTAAGAAACTCAAAACATCTTCGGCAGTAGAATACTGCCCCGTTTTTGTCTTTTTAGGCTTATCGACCAATTTTAATTTTTCAAATAAGATGGGGCCTAGTTGCTTTGGCGAAGCCAAATTAAATTCTTCTCCTGCTTGTTCAAAGATGCTTTTTTCTAGACGTTCAATATCCTGGGTCAATTCGCCTTCAAATTCTTTGAGGAAGGTTGTGTTTAAATTTATGCCCTCTTGTTCCATGGCGGTCAATACCTCTACTAGGGGTAATTCAACCTCTTGAAATAATTTTCCGTTTTCTGCCGCGGCTAATTCTTGATCAAAAAACTGCTTGAGCTGGAGGGTTATATCGGCGTCTTCTACCGCATATTCTGTCTGCTTGTCTAGGGGTACATCGCGCATAGAGCCTTGATTCTTCCCTTTTTTCCCAATGAGTTCTGTGATGGATTGCGGCTCGTATTGCAAATAAGTACTTGCTAAAATATCCATACTGTGACGACGGTCTGGATTGATTAAATAATGGGCGATCAAGGTGTCGTATAAAGGTCCTGCTACCTTGAGCTGATAATTGGACAAGACCTTTAAGTCATATTTGAGATTATGCCCAATTTTTTCAATCTGGCTATTTTCAAAAAAGGGACGCAGTTGATCGATGATTTCGGCTGCTTTCTCTACCTCTTGGGGTACTGACACATAATAACCAGTTCTAGCTTCCCAGCTAAAGGCGATGCCGACTAGTTCTGCCTGCAAAGCGTTTAGACTAGTGGTTTTTGTATCAAAACATACAGAAGATTGCTGTAATAATTTCTGTACTAATAAGTCAATCCCTAAAGGTGTGTTGACAAATTGATAATGGTGGAGGGTGTTGCTCAAATCTTTTTTAGAAGAGATGGCTGCTTGATCTGTATTTCCCCCTCCGGCAGAAAATAAGTCCATTTGTCCCGTATCAACCCTTGCTACTTTTTTTGGCGAAGCCGAAGTATCTTTTGACGAATCGGCAGTGACTTCTTGCCCAAAGATCTTTTGGATATTCTCTTTCATTCGGCGGAATTCCAAGTCGTCAAAAATCGCTCCTACGGCTGGGAAATCTGGATCAGAGAGTTCATAGGCTTCTGCCTGGAAAGTTACGGGGACGTCTAAGAGAATTTTGGCCAACTCTTTAGAGAGTAATCCCAGTTCTTTATTGGCTTCTACCTTGACTTTCATTTTGCCTTTTAGCTGATCTGTATTGGCTAGAAGTCCTTCCATACTGCCGTATTCTTTCAAGAATTTCTTAGCGGTCTTATCTCCCACTCCGGGTAAACCAGGGATATTATCCACGGCATCTCCCATCATCCCTAAATAATCGATTACCTGCTCTGGACGTTCTATTTCAAACTTAGCCTGTACTTCTGGAATTCCCCAGATTTCGATTCCATTCCCCATGCGAGCAGGGCGGTACATAAATATATTCTCTGAAACCAGCTGGGCAAAATCTTTATCTGGAGTAACCATAAAGGTCTGGAAGCCTTCTTTTTCGGCTTGTTTAGCCAGGGTCCCAATGATATCGTCTGCTTCATAACCTGCCATTTCTACGACAGGAATATGCATGCTTTTTAAAATCGCTTGAATATAGGGGACTGCAATGCTTATGGCTTCTGGTGTTTCGTCGCGATTAGCTTTATAGGCCTCAAACATCTCTGTACGCGCCACAGAACCCCCTTTGTCAAAACAAACCGCAAGATGGTCTGGACGCTCTCGTTTAATAACGTCTAGCAAAGAGTTCATAAAACCAAAAATAGCAGAGGTGTCTACCCCTTGTGAATTGATTCGAGGATTCTTGATAAAGGCATAATAGCCTCGAAAAATCAAGGCAAAAGCATCGAGTAAAAACAGCCGTTTGGGTTGTGACATTGTCAATAGATTTATCTTAACAATATAAGAAACCTAGCGTATTAATGAAGTATTAGGAATGGGGATTTCTCCGCTTCGGAGATTTCTCCGTTTCAGTCGAAATGACGCATGGGGTGAAAGATTTCTCCGTTACAGTCGAAATGACCAAGTGTTGGTCACTTCGAGCTTGCCTACCGAAGGTAGGGTCGAAACGACACTTCGACAGGCTCAGTATCCTAGGGGTCGTTGAGCGAGGTAGAAACGACCCCTCGACCACCTCGCTGCGTTTAGCCAGTTCTTCGCTTTGCTCCTCGTTTTCTAATTAAAGATTATTCCTCTTCTTTCTCTAGCTTCTCCACTCGGTTCACCAGTGCCTCTAGGGTATCTTTTAAACTGTTGTTCTCCTCTTCCAGGGCTTCATTTTCGATGGCAAGACTTTGAGAGGCAGACAAGTATAGGTTGCCATGCAATCCCATTTGCGCTATGGCAATGTTTGTCCCAACGCTATATAAAACAATTAAAAACCGTACTAAAATCCTCGATATAATTGTCAAATATAAAATTTATTTACTATAATATACATATTTAGATATGTTTTATAGTTTTGAAGTACAAAAAAACCCGTGTAAAACACGGGTTGTAAGTGGGGAAAATAAGGTAATCTTTTCGGTATAATTTGATTTAAACCAACGCTAAACGAGCAAAAGCAGTCACGGTTAAATCTGCGTTAACAGATTGTACATATTGCGTCACTGTTTGCTTACTATCTTTGATATAAGCTTGATTAACTAAGGTATTATCTTTAAAGAAACGCTTGATTTTACCTTTTGCAATATTGTCTAACATTGCTTCTGGCTTACCTTCTTGACGTAATTGGTCTTTGGCAATTTCGATTTCTTTTTCAATTACAGTCGCATCAACACCCTCTTCGTTTAAAGCAATAGGGTTCATGGCTGCGGCTTGCATGGCGACATTTTTCGCAGCTTCTGTTCCTCCTTCTACATTAGCAGAAAGTCCAACAATAGTTGCAATTTTATTCCCAGCGTGGATGTAATGTCCTACAAAAGGACCTTCGATGCGTTTGAACCCACCGATTTCGATTTTCTCACCAATCACACCCGTTTGTTCTGTTAATTTTTCTGCAACAGTCATTCCACCAAAGTCCGACGCTAATAATTCTTCAATCGTTTTAGCGTCCATGGATAAATCGAGAATTTGGTTGGCTAAAGCAAGATAACTATCGTTCTTTGCAACGAAATCTGTTTCACAGTTGACAGAAACTACAACACCTGCAGTGTTGTCTGCGTTTACTTTTGCTAGAACAGCTCCTTCCGCTGAATCACGGTCTGCGCGGTTTGCCGCTACTTTTTGACCTTTTTTACGTAAATTTTCTACCGCTTTGTCAAAGTTTCCTTCCGCTTCGACCAAAGCTTTTTTACAATCCATCATTCCAGCCCCAGTGGCTTGACGTAGTTTGTTTACTTCTGATGCAGTAATTTTCATAGTTTATTTGAATTAAAGACGAAAGAAACAGTTCTGGAAAGATCTGCTTCAGTCGTCATGAATAATTTGCTTGAGTTATTTAAGGTAATCTTAGGCTTCTGCAGGAGTATCTGTACTTTCGGCAGCAGGTGCTTCTGGTGCTTCAGGTGCAGTTTCCACAGCGGGAGCTTCAGTTGCAGCTTCTACAGCCTGAGCTTCGGGTGCAGCTGCTTCTGTTGTAGCTTCTTCTTTACCTTTGCTTGCCGCCTCTTTCTCAGATTGACGTGTGCTTAATCCTTCACTTACTGCATCTGTAACAATCCCTAAAATCTTTTCAATTGATTTTGAGGCATCATCATTGGCAGGAATAACGAAGTCTACATCACGTGGATCAGAGTTAGTATCCACCATGGCAAAAATTGGAATTTTCAATTTTTGTGCTTCTTTGATAGCGATGTGCTCACGCTTAATATCTACAACAAATAAGGCCCCTGGAAGACGCGTCATATCTGTGATTGAACCCAAGTTCTTTTCTAATTTCGCACGTTGACGATCTACTTGTAATTTTTCTTTTTTAGAAAGGGTTTCAAAGGTTCCATCTTTCTTCATTCGATCGATAGAAGCCATTTTCTTCACTGCTTTACGAATGGTAACAAAGTTCGTTAACATTCCACCAGGCCAGCGCTCTGTGATATAAGGCATTTTAGCAGCAGCGGCTTTAGTAGCAACGATGTCTTTCGCTTGCTTCTTTGTGGCTACAAATAAGATTTTGCGTCCAGAGGCAGCGATTTTTTTCATTGCTTCTGCAGCTTCGTCTACTTTAGCAGCAGTTTTGTAGAGGTTGATAATGTGGATTCCATTACGCTCCATATAGATGTAGGGCGCCATGTTAGGATTCCATTTTCTGGTCAAGTGACCAAAGTGTACGCCTGCGTTGAGCAGGTCTTTAACGTCTGTGTTTGCCATTTTTGGTTAGTTTACGTTCCGTAGTTAGCAATAAGCAAGTGACTATATCATAGGCCTTCCTTATTTAGATGCTAAACTAAGTCTCAGCGAGCTGAGTGGGCAACGGGTTGAAAAATATATGAACAACTCCTTTTTTTGAAAAAGGAGTAAAAAAATATTAACGTTTAGAGAACTGAAATTTCTTACGGGCTTTCTTCTGACCGAATTTCTTACGTTCTACCATTCTAGGATCACGTGTCAAAAGACCTTCTGGCTTTAAAACCAAACGGTGCTCTTCGTTAATTTGACACAAAGCACGAGAGATCGCAAGGCGAACTGCTTCTGCTTGTCCATTTGTTCCTCCTCCTACAACAGTAACTTTTAAATCATAATTTCCTTCTGTTTCTGTCAAAGCAAAAGGCTGCTGGATTTTGTACTGCAATGTGGGAGTTGGGAAATATTCTGTGTAGTCTTTTTTGTTAACGGTGATCTTTCCTTTTCCTTCTCCTAGGAAGATACGTGCAACAGAGGTCTTACGACGACCAATAGTATGAATTACATCCATTAGTTAAATTTATTTAATTGAACGGTGGTAGGATTTAAGCCTGCATGTGTATGCTCTGCACCATTAAATACTTTCAGATTTCTAAATAAGGTAGCCCCAAGTTTGTTTTTAGGTAACATTCCGCGTACAGCGTTTTCTACTAAACGCGATGGGCTTTTAGCATATAACTGCTCAGCACTTAAGGCACGTTGTCCTCCTGGGTAACCCGTATGTCGTAAATAGATTTTTTGCTTCCATTTTTCTCCGCTTAGCTGAATTTTTTCAGCATTGATCACGATAACATTATCGCCACAGTCAACGTGAGGGGTGTAATTAGGTTTGTGCTTCCCTCGAATTAATTTGGCCACTTCAGAGGCCATTCTTCCTAAAGGCATTCCCGCTACATCAACTACAACCCATTGTTTATCAACGGTATTGGCATTAGCCGAAATGGTTTTATAACTTAGTGTATCCACAATAAATTGTTTTATCTATTATTTGTTCCCCTGCTAAGGGGCTGCAAATGTACTACATTAATTTTTGATTGACAACTGAAATAATTATGAATTAAGAATTTAGCCTTCGAAAATCACTTATTAAATTGCGTCGATCTAACAGACCATAAAAATGTCTTCTTTAGAACGGTAGATCGTCTTCTACTTCATTGTCTTTTTCTGGAGCTGCTTCAAAGGCAGAGGCAGGTGGCATGGGGGGCATTTCTTGTGAGGGTGCTGCAGCAGTTCCCACTTCTTCAATACGCCATCCCTGTACAGAGTTGAAATACTTTGTTTCTCCCTGAGGATTGACCCATTCGCGACCGCGTAAATTAATCCCAATCTTCACATTTTGGCCTAACTGAAAACTGTTGAGTAAATCACATTTGTCTTGTACAAATTCCACCAAAATATGCTGAGGGTATTGCTCTTCTGTTGTAACAACTACTTCGCGTTTACGAAAACCATTGTTTCCATAAGTTTTTGTTTCGTCTAAAAACTTGATTTTACCAGTTACTTCCATCTTTATACTTTATTAGAGTGCAAAAATAAGTATTCCTTGGGGAACTATGCGCTTTCTCGAAACGAAAAATAAATCGATACAGTGTTTCTCGCAAAGGGTTTCGATAATATTCGGTAATTTAGAGCGTTAAGAACTTCGTGGTGTTTCAATCATTTAAACAGTTGTGGAAAAGTTGGGGACTCTATGGCGCATTTGCCATAGTGTTATTGATTATGTGGAATACCAATGTGCTTTTTCAAATAGTCAAAAAAGAAGAGCGCGTCAAAATGGAATTATGGGCCACGGCACAGCAAGAAATCGCCGAGAGTTCAGACCTCAGCCGCAATTATGGAAATCTGGCCTTTGATGTCTTGCAAAAGATTGGGGTAACGCCCATGATTCAAGTGGACGAACAAGGAAAGATTGTCGATTTTAAAAATATAGAATGGGATAGCACAACAGATCCAGATTCGACCCAGCTTTACCAACGTTTAAAAGCATTAAAGGCAGAAAATGCCCCCATCCCTATTGTTTATAAAGACTTGATCAATCAAAGTTTGTATTATGGCGACTCTCCTCTACTGGTCAAGTTACAATATTACCCCCTAGCCTTACTTTTAATCCTTTTGCTCTTTGGGGGGCTACTCTACTTTTTCTTTCAAACCAATAAAGCTGCTGAACAGAATCGTTTGTGGGCCGGAATGGCCAAAGAAACCGCACATCAAATTGGCACTCCGCTAAGTTCTTTAATGGGATGGATTGCCTTGATGAAAGAGCAAAATGTCGCGCCAGAATCTTTGCAAGAAATGCAAAAAGACATTGAACGTTTAGAAGTAATAACAGAGCGTTTTTCTAAAGTAGGCTCTCTCCCAGAATTGATGCCTCAAGATATCGTTAGCGTGTGTAGAGAAACCATAGCTTATCTTCAAAAAAGAACTGGCAATCAAGTTGAATGGCAGTTAGACCTTCCTGCGCAAGAGATTATTCTTCCACTTAATGCCTCCCTATTGAGTTGGACGCTAGAAAACTTAGTTAAAAATGGCTTAGACGCCATGAAAGGAATAGGATCTCTAGGGGTATCGATACAGGAGCAAAAATCTGAAGTGCGTATTTTAGTGCAGGATCAAGGAAGCGGGATTGCCCCAGAAGCATTGAAAAAAATTTTTCGGCCTGGTTTTACCACCAAAAGTCGCGGTTGGGGCTTAGGACTTTCATTGGCCAAAAGAATTGTTCATGACTATCATCAAGGCTTTATTCAGGTGAAAGAAAGCAAATTAGGCCAAGGATCTACTTTTGAAATTATGCTGCCAAAAACCTAGGGAAATTATTCTGCTGCTATATGGGCCGCAATATTTTTGGCCAAGGCTTGCATTTCTTCTGAAGAAAAACGTTCTTTTTTACCAAAGGTCGCATCTGCCATTGACTGTAGCGGAATCAAATGCACATGAACATGCGGAACTTCTAAGCCAATTACGGTCATACCGATGCGTTGGCATGAAACAGCTTTTTCCAGTCCAAGTGCAACTTTGCGCGAAAAGTGCATCAAAGCAGTGTATTCCGCTTGCGATAAGTCAAAAAGTTTATCGGTCTCCTTTTTAGGAATACAGAGGGTGTGCCCTTTTGCATTAGGATTAATGTCTAAAAAAGCGAGGTGCTGCTTGTCTTCTGCTACCTTATATGCTGGTAACTCTCCAGAAACTATTTTGGTGAAAATGCTCATTAAGCGCGACTAATAGACAAGATTTCTAATTCGATGGTCCCGTTAGGCACTTGGATGGCAGCCGCTTCTCCAACTTTCTTCCCTAGCAATCCTTTCCCAATGGGGGAATCCACAGAGATTTTCCCTGAGGATAAATCGGCTTCGCTTTGCGCGACTAGTGTGTAGGTCATTTTCATCCCATTGGATTTATTTTTTACCTCAACAGTAGACAAGACCAATACTTTAGAGATATCAAGTTCTGCCTCGTTAATGATTCGTGCATTAGAGAGGGTTCCCTCCATTTTAGCAATGCGCATTTCTAGCATGCCTTGGGCTTCTTTGGCAGCATCATATTCGGCATTTTCACTTAAATCTCCTTTGTCGCGGGCTTCGGCAATGGCTTGTGAGGCTTTAGGGCGTTCAATATCTTTTAGATGATTAAGCTCGTCTCTCAATTTTTTCAACCCTTCTTCGGTGTAATAAGATACTTTACTCATAATCTTTACGTTTAAATAGAATAAAAAACCCTTCATTATAACGAAGGGTGAATGACAAAGATATAAAAATGCTAAAGAATCTATCCACTGGCTTTAAAAAGAAATGTATGGTAGGTGGGCTATTCTTCTTATTGGTGGGCTGTAGCACCCCCCCTATAGAACGGAATCCTTATCTCCCAGACCTGCGTTTTTCAATCCCAGTGAACTTGAATTTACCGCAATATGACAACCTGCTGTTTGCTGGTGGAGCCATACTTTTACCTAATCACGGGCATAAAGGCGTAATTGTTTTTAATCTCAACGGAAACAGTTACTTGGCCTGGGAGGCCAGTTGTCCTAACCATTTGCCCAACGATTGCTCTCAAACGCAAATTGTGGGTGTACTGGCAGAATGTTCCTGCGAAGACTATCAATACAGCCTCGCCACGGGACAATTACTTAATCCCGAAGAGGGAGAAGACACACCTTTCCCTATGATAATGTACCAAACTGTTTTAAGGGGAAATACTCTAGAGATCTCCAATTAACACCTGCCCAGTTTCCCAGGCGGATGCTTTTTATAATTTAATGGTCGCTCCTATCAAGAAGTTTCTTCCTGCTTGTGGATAATAGCCTACTCCTTCAATGGTTGTTACTTGCGAAGGACTCGACCAAGTATCGTCATAGGTGTAGAAATATCCATTGGATTCAAATTGAACATTAAAAATGTTGTTGACTAACAAAGAAAGGTCAATCCCCTTTGCCCAAGTGGTAGGACCTACCGCATAGCTAAGATTTAAATCATTGATAAAATAGGCCGATAACTTTGACAAGTCTGCGTCAATATTTCCCATGTATTGTTCCCCAACATATTTAGAAAGTAAGCCGATTTGAAACTGGGTAGAGGGCACAAAAACCAGGTTACTTCCTGCAACAACATTAGGGGAGTATGAGATATTGGTGTCCCCTAGATTGATTAATTGTCCATCACGCTGAAAGTTAAACTCCTTGTTTTTATTTTGACTTAAAGTCAGGTTAGGTTGCCACAACCATTGATCGTTTAAGGCAATCTTAGCGTCTAATTCAATCCCTAAACGATAGCTGTCGCCCACATTTTCACGAATGGGTGCGCCTACATCGTCAATACCACCCGTCAAGACCAATTGATCTTTATAGCGCATATAAAAAAGGTTAGCACTCCATTGCGCACGCCCTGATTTTTTCCTTAATCCCGCTTCAAAATCATTTAATACTTCAGGGCGAGGATTGCCATTTTCATAATCAGTGCGATTCGGCTCTCTTTGCGCTTTAGCATATGAGATATACCATTGCGCATTTTCACTTGCGGCGTAGTTGAACCCAAACTTTGGATTAAAAAAGTTAAAACTGTCGTCAATATCAATTGTACCTAAACCATTGACTGTTCCAGCGGCTGTATAATTGATATTTCTAAATTGTAAATCGACATATCCCGACCATTGATCATTGATTTTTTGGGTTAATTTTCCAAAGAAAGAGACCTCTTTCTTTTCTCCTTTATTACGGTAAAACTCATGATTAGGTTGTGCATTACTGGCAAAACGCGCCCAGATTAAATTCCCAAAATGGTCCCCATCATAGGTGCTATACATGCCTCCTAATACCAAGTTTGTTTCGGCAACATTATATTGTGCATTCGCCGTCAAGACATAAAAATCATTGTCTAACCACTTGCGGGTAATATCGTCTGTGGTACTTTGTGTCACCCCGCCTAGAACTACCTCGTCAAGACGTAAACTCGCAAGATTATCATCGTTGTTATATTCTTCATAGTACCCACGGCCATAGGTGTAATTTAGTCCTACAGAAGTAGACCAGTTGTTCGAAAAGGCTTGATTCCAGTGTAATTGGTAATGATCTTGACGGTAGTTATCCACTTGATTGTTATAGTAGCCCGTTAAGTCTCCATTATCATTATATATTTCCCCAGCAAAGTTATAGGTACGATTGTTTTCTAGGGTAAAAGGATCTACCCCAAACCACGATTGGTAAGTCACCTCATATCCCCCAAAGGCGAGCGCTTTGATCAGGGTGTTTTTGTCTTTATACAAGCCTTGCAGGAAATAAGATTTTAAATCAGAAGAGGCACGATCTATATAACCTTCAGAAGAAATCTTCGCTAAGCGCCCAGAAAATTCGACCTGATCGTTCAATAAACCTGTAGAGAATTTTAAGGTATTCCGAAGGGTGCCAAAACTTCCCACCGCATTGGTGATTTCTGCATAGGCAGTCGGCGCTCCCGCATCTGTTAAAATATTGAGGCTAGCGCCAAAGGCACTTGATCCATTCGTTGAAGTTCCCACCCCTCTTTGCAATTGAATGCTCTCTACCGAAGAGGCGAAATCAGGGAGATTCACCCAGAAGGTTCCTTGCGATTCTGCGTCGTTATATGGGATTCCGTTAATGGTTACATTCACGCGAGTTGCATCGCTACCACGAACGCGAATTCCGGTGTAGCCAATTCCTGCACCTGCATCTGAAGTGGTCACAACAGAGGGGAGGAAGTTGAGTAAAATGGGTAAATCTTGTCCCAAATTGCGGCTTTTTAAATCTTCTTTAGTTACTTCAGAAAATGGGACAGGTTGCTTTTCGTTTGCCCTTAAACCGGCAACACTTACTTCTTCTAAAGAAATGAGAGAAGCATTAAGTGAATCTTTCGCTTGTTTTTCTTGTGCCCTTAAAGACCAAAGTCCTAGCACGCATAAACAGCTAATAAAAGTTGTTTTCATTCGAATAAATATTACGAATAAAAGGGGCAACTATTCTGGTTACAATTAAATTATACTTAAATCTATTTCCCTTGGCAGCATTACCCGCCCAGGTTCATAGGGTATGATCTCAGCTCTTTATTTAGAGCACCCCTTTGAGCATGTACAAATGTACTTCTTTTTAAATCGTTCGCTTATGATTTTGTCGAATTTATCTCTAGCAATTGATCAATAGCAGTCACGGCTTTTTCTACTCTTTCTTTAGGATTACCTTCCAGCACTAGAAAAGGAAAATTGTAAGTGACTAATTGCTGTTTAAAATAAGTAAACATCTGCTCGCGATCGTTGGGGCGATCTCTCAAGTCATCTTTTTCCCAGGGTACATCTATAGAAGTAAGTAAGTACAAATCATAGTGGGTTTGCGCTAAAATAGTATTGAGTTCTGGAGCACAGTAGCCTTTAAAGTGTGTTTCAGACCATACCTTAGTGACTAAGATATTCGTGTCGCAAAGAATTAATTTATTCGCCTTCTGAATGGCAGCATTTTCTGCTGCTAATTGACCTTGAGCAATAATGGGTAAGTCTTCTAAGGTACACACCGCTTGTTCTTTGTCCCATTTTTCTTGTAAATAGGGTCGAGCAAATTCTGGCACCCAAGCGGTTTGATAGTGATCGGCTAAGGCCTTAGCTAAGGTTGTCTTTCCAGTGCTTTCTGGACCGTATAACACTACCCTTAAGCAGCGAGACGAAGTTTGAGGTCTTGTTTCCATGCGCGATAGCCGTATATGGCAATAAAAGTGAAAATAATATATTGAAGGCTCGTAATCGTCAAGCCCTTGTAAAAATAAAGTGGTACAGAAATTACATCCCCAATGATCCAAAAAATCCAATGCTCGATTTTTCTCCTGGCCATAAGCCACATCCCTACAAAAAAGAGTGCAGTAGTAAAGGTGTCAATGTAAGCGGTCCAAGAAGTCCACAAATCAAAATAAAGATAAACTTGATATACCCCTATAATCGATGATAAAAATAAGCCTATGCTAATGAGTGTTTCTGTTCTATTAATCTGGGCGATGGGATGAAGGCTTTGACCTCCCTTTTTTTGAAGCCAATAAAACCAGCCATAAGCACTCATAATAAAGTAATAAGCATTGATTAACATATCTCCCAGTAAGAGCCATTTCCACAATAAATACACAAAAATGGCGGTAGAAATCATCCCAGTGGGATAGACTGCGATTTTATTTTGCTTGGCATACCAAACACTGGCTAATCCTAGAAATACGGCCGTAATTTCAAGTACAATATCCTGTGCACTATAGGCGGTATACTGCCCAAAGAAAAAATCAGACAAAGGGTTGATAGTCGCTGCGATCACTTTTTACAATTTTTAGATGAATCATTCCAGCAGCAATCGTATTAAAAGAGTCGGCAATGGCGTTTGTTAAAAAAAGCATTAGTGGTTTATAGTCCCCAAATATTTGAGTACTTAATGGGTTTTCTTGTATTTCGAAAGGAGAAGAACGCAAGACCCTGATAAAGTCTTTAATGGGGGTCTCATACTCCTCTTCTAAAGGCGCTAAAGTGATTTCAATCGATACTTTCATATTGAATACTGTGGGCTATGGTTAGTTCATGTTGATCAAAAGTACTGAATTGCAATTGAACCGTACAGAGTTGTTCCTGCAAATATACCTTGGCACTTCCGTTAGAATCGTTTAAATCAAAAGACAACACCTCTATTTGTTCGCTAAAGGATAAGCCTGCTTTTTTAAGGGCTTTATAAATGGCTTCTTTGGCTGTCCATAGTCGTGTCAAAGCTTTCATCTGATCGAGCCCTTGTAAAAATGCAAGCTCATTTTTATGAACAAATTTTTTGGCAATCCTAAGGATTTTAGGGCGATAAGCTTCTATATCTATCCCCACCTGCTCTTTTGCATAGACCGCTGTTGCATACAAATCACTATGAGACAAGGAACAAAAGCCCTCTACCAATTGAGGAACCCCCTCTTCGGTCGTCGATAATTCTTTTAGGGGTATCCCCATACTCACAAGAGCAGAGCGAACTGCTAAATATCCTTGTCTTCCATGCACTGTTTTTCGCTCGGTTAACGCGTGACGTTGCTTAAGGGTTAAAGTAATTTTTTGTTTTAGGTCTTCTTCTGATTCTTCGATTTTCCACACAGCTAATTTACAGTTGTTTGGCGCCGTAAAATGATTTGTTAATGGCATAGATAATTGTGTAGAAAGATTGTATTTTTGCACCGTAAAGTTAACAAACCCATTATGAAAGAGAAAACAAATGTTCTTCCTTACAAAGTAAAAGATATCAGTCTTGCCGACTGGGGACGTAAAGAGATCGAATTAGCCGAAGCAGAAATGCCAGGCCTGATGGCCCTACGCGAAGAGTATGCTGAAGAGCAACCCCTTGCTGGAGCTCGAATTGCTGGATGTTTACACATGACCATTCAAACAGCCGTTCTAATTGAAACCTTAGTGGCTTTAGGAGCAGAGGTTACCTGGAGTTCTTGTAATATTTTTTCTACTCAAGATCACGCTGCTGCCGCTATTGCTGCTGCAGGTATCCCTGTTTATGCCTGGAAAGGAATGAACGAAGAAGAATTTGACTGGTGTATAGAACAAACCCTTTTCTTTGGGGAAGATCGCCAACCCCTAAACATGATTCTTGATGATGGGGGAGATTTAACGAATATGGTGCTGGATCAATTCCCAGAATTAGTGGAAAATATCAATGGTTTATCTGAAGAAACTACAACAGGGGTTCACCGTTTATATGAGCGTATGCAGAATGGAACATTGCCCATGCCTGCTATTAATGTAAATGACTCTGTTACTAAATCAAAGTTTGACAATAAATACGGCTGTAAAGAAAGTGCAGTAGACGCCGTTCGTCGTGCAACCGATGTCATGTTAGCTGGAAAACGTGTTTTAGTCGCAGGATATGGCGATGTAGGAAAAGGAACTGCCGCCTCTTTTAAAGGAGCTGGAGCGATTGTTACCGTGACTGAAATTGACCCTATCTGTGCCCTTCAAGCTGCCATGGACGGGTATGAAGTGAAGAAAATTAATTCTGTTGTAGGCAATATGGATATTGTGATTACAGCCACTGGGAATAAGAATATTCTTACAGGAGAACACTTTTTACAAATGAAAGACAAAGCCATTGTTTGTAACATTGGGCACTTTGACAATGAAATCGACATGGCATGGTTAAACAACACCTATGGTAATACCAAGGTAGAGATCAAACCCCAAGTGGATAAATACACGCTTGAGGACGAGAAAGAATTAATCGTTCTTGCAGAAGGCCGCCTAGTTAATCTAGGCTGTGCTACTGGACACCCTAGTTTTGTAATGAGTAATTCCTTTACTAACCAGACCCTTGCTCAAATTGAATTGTGGAATACTCCAGAAAAATATGAAAACAAGGTGTATATGTTACCCAAACACTTAGATGAAAAAGTAGCCGCGCTACACTTAAAACATCTAGGGGTTGAATTAGAAGAACTCTCAAAAGATCAAGCCGATTATATCGGGGTGACTGTTGAAGGGCCATTTAAACCTGAGTATTACAGATATTAAACCCTTTCTTTTTCGAAATAAAAAAAGCTGGGCAATTGCTCGGCTTTTTTATTTAATTATATTGTCTTAAAAAAATTTATGCGGCACTTATCTTCTCTTCTCCTTGGGGTTTTAATGAGTTTTGGAACAAGCCTTGAAGCCCAAACACCCTTTGATGTAGCTCATCTTACTGATTTTGAAAACTACTTAAAAACCGAAATTGACTCTGCCCAAATTGCTGGAGCCGAGGTCTTAATTTATCACAATCAAAAAAAGGTATGGCACAAAGCAATAGGGTATAACAGTATTCAAACCAAAGCTCCCCTAGAAAAAAATAGCATTTACTTTATCCAGTCGATGACAAAACCCATCATGAGTGTTGCAATTATGCAATTAATTGAAAAAGGGTTTTTGTCTTTAGATGATTTAGCACAAGATTATCTCCCAGAACTGGCAGAGCTCAGGGTGATTAAAGATATCTCAACAGGGATTGATGGTCCTACAATTGCTGCAAAACGACCCATTAGCATTCAACATTTATTAACCCATACCGCTGGCTTGTCTCACGGACTAGGAGAACATCTTTTTGATCAGCAACTTTTTAAATTGATGTATAACGATTTATTTGATCCTGCGGTTTATGAAAAATTAGAAGAGCCCGTCGCAAAGTTATTACAAGTCCCCCTCATCGGTCAACCAGGAGAACAATGGTATTATAGTGCAGCACCAGATATTTTAGCTTTAATCCTGCAAAAAATCACCCAGCAGCCTATTGATGAATATTTAAAGGAAAATATTTTACTCCCACTTGAGATGACAGAAACAGATTATAATGTTTCGACAGAAAATCTCCCTCGTGTGATGCCAGTTCATCTCAACACTGAAGATGGAGCCTTAGTTCAAAGTCATGTCCAAGCAAGAACAAGTGGAAACACAGTTTATGGGGGTACTTATGGGCTTTTCTCTTCTACAGAAGATTATTTACACTTTTGTCAAATGATACTCAATAAAGGAAGTTATAAGGGAAAACGCATTTTATCTGAAGCATCTGTACTTGAAATGACTAAGAATCATGTGGGAGAATTGATTGGTCCTAGCCGTGGTTTTGGCCTTGGCTTTGGCGTTTTATATGATACAGATAAAGATCCCAGTCCTGCTAACACAGGACAAGTCTACTGGGGAGGCTTTTTTAAGACTCATTTCTTTATTGACCCTACGGAAGATTTAATCGCCATTTTTATGACCCAAAAAATCCCTAATACCAACGAATATATCGTTGCTTTAAACCGTGCTGTTTACGGTGCACTAAAAAATTAGACATAAAAAAACCCGCTCGTTGAGCGGGTTTACTTTTTTTAAAAAATGTTTAGGCTTCAAAAGGAACAATAGACACATATGACTTGTTGTTCTTCTTTTTTACGAATTGAACTACTCCATCCACTTTAGCGTGAAGCGTATGATCTTTTCCTAAATATACATTTTCTCCTGGGTTGTGAGCAGTTCCGCGTTGACGCACGATAATGTTACCTGCGCGCGCAGCTTGTCCTCCAAAGATTTTTACTCCTAATCGTTTCGATTCTGATTCTCTACCGTTTTTCGAACTACCTACTCCTTTTTTATGTGCCATGGTTGTATCGTTTTAAGTTATTATGCTTGTAAAGCTGAGATTAAATCGGCCTTCTTCATTGAAGAGATTCCGGTTACCCCTTTAGCTTTTGCTAATTCTTTTAATTCTGCTACTGTTTTTCCGCTTAAGTCTTCTTGTGCTTTAGGGGCTTCTTTTTTAGGAGCAGCCTTTTTAGCAGCAGGAGCTTTTGCTTTTTCCGCTTTCGCTTTTGGTGCAGCTTTCTTTGCTCCTCCTTTAGCAGAAATACCCTCGATGAGGATTTCTGTTAATGCTTGACGGTGACCGTTTTTCACACGGTATCCTTTTCTTCTTTTCTTTTTGAAAACAATTACTTTGTCTCCTTTTAAGTGCT
>JAKMGK010000026.1 GCA_022424955.1 Flavobacteriaceae bacterium | reverse complement strand
CCTATATCCATGATGGTAGTGAGACCACCACGGATACTTTCGTTTATCGTGCTTATGACGGAACCACTTATGGAGACACAGTTACCGTTACAATTAATATTACTCCAGTCAACGATTGCCCCACTGTAGTTAATCCAATTACAGATTTTACTGCCATGGAAGACGATCCAGATACCATTTTAGATCTTTCAAATACCTTTGGAGATGTGGATAATCCTATGATTACCATAACCAATGTAGCCAACGCCAATACAGCACTGTTAACCGCTACAATAAATACCAACACCTTGACCTTAGATTATATCGATGATCAAACTGGAATGGCCACTATTACCATAGATGTAAGTGATGGAGCATGTGTTGAACAAGAAACTTTTGTAGTGACTGTTGTTCCACAAAATGATGCACCAGTAGGAAGTCCAGACCTGATTAATGTCATGGAAAATGGAACAGTAACTACTACAACCGGTGGAGCAACTTCTGTCCTAATCAATGATACCGATACAGAATTTGACCCTTTAACCGCTACCCTTGTACCAGGAGCTGGCCCCTTCCATCATCAAGGATCGTTTAGTCTAAGTTCAAGTGGAACATTTACCTATGTACATGATGGATCTGAAACCACAACAGATACCTTCGATTACACCTTGTCAGATGGCTTTTCTAATGTGACAGTAAGCGTTACGATTAATATTACTCCGGTAAACGATTGTCCTGTTACAACCACCCCTACCCTTGACATAACTGTTGATGAAGATAACCCAGACACCGTTCTCAATTTTAACAATGTGTTCTCTGATATAGATGTACTCCCCACACCAAATAGTCTTAGTTATACTATAACTCATACGAATGCGTCATTAGCAACACTTACACTCAATACAGCAACTCTTACCATAGACTATCAAGATAACCAATCTGGGAGCATGGTAGTTACGGTAACAGCAGATGATAACGCTACCTGTAATACCACGAAAGATGTATTTAATATTACTGTAAACAGCGTCAATGATATCCCAAATACCGTTACAGATACTATTTCTGTAGATGAAGGAGGCACAGCCACTACAACGACTGCGAATAATAGTTCGCTACTTGACAATGATAATGATATAGACGGTCCCAGCCCTATCAGCGTACAATCGGTAACTAATCCACAGTTTGGAACACTTGCTTGGTCTGGAACTGGAACCTTCACTTATGTTCATGATGGTTCTGAAACTACCACAGATAGTTTTTCTTACAGAACTTATGATGGGGAAGACTTCGGGAATACAGTCACAGTAAATATTAATATTGAGCCCGTAAATGACTGCCCACAAAATACCGAATTTAGAAATATAATCATTAACGAAGATGATCCTGGATTTGTCTACCCTATTGCAACTTCAGACACTACTGATCCAGACAATACTTATCCATTAGCATCTTATACGGTAACTTATACGAATGCAAGCCTTGCTACTGTTACCTTTGATCCTACCGTTGGGGACCCCTATTTTGACCCTAAACCAAATCAATATGGAACCATGACGGGAACGGTTACAATTAGCGATGGAGATCCTGCATGCACCTTAGAAGTGCCTTTCCAGGTCACTATCCTGCCTGTCAATGATTGTCCAACCCTAGATAATCCAATTACAGATATTAGTGTAAATGAAGATGCACCAGACCAATGGATTGATATTCAAAATACATTCTCTGATCTTGAGAGTACTACCCTCAATTATTCTGTATCCTCAAACGATCGAACCCTGGTAGTTCCAACACTCACGACCACCAGTATTATCCTTGATTTCCAAGATGACGCTTATGGAAATGCAACCATTATCATTACCGCTTCAGATGGTGATATAAATTGTACTACAGATGATTTATTTGATGTGACCATCGCTTCTGTTAACGATGGCCCCACTACTAATCCAGAAGAAATTAGTGTGGTCAATGGAGGGACGATTACAACCTTGAACGATGGTACTACTACTTCTGTTTTAGATAATGATAGCGACCCAGAGAACAACCCAATTACAGCAGAACTAGTCACTACAACGGTTAACGGAACACTTATCTTAAATGCGAATGGAACTTTCTCTTATAGCCATGATGGTTCTGCCACCACAACAGACACCTTCTTTTACAGGGCGACAGATGGGTATATTGCTGGAAATACAGTTAGTGTAACCATTTATATCAACGATCCTCCAGTGGCCGTTACAGAAACCATTGCAGTAATAGAGGCAGGAACAGCCACTACACTTAACGACGGAGTTACTACTTCTTTACTGGCCAATGATATCGATACGGATCCCTTAACCGCTGTGCTGGTCACAGACCCCACAGAAGGTAGCTTGACGTTAAATCCAGACGGGACATTTATTTATGTTCATGGTGGAGGCAATCTTTCATCAGACAGCTTTACCTATAGCGCTAATGACGGAAAAATCAACAGTGCTCCTGTAACAGTAAGTATTACAGTTACAGGGACAAATGATCCTCCGGTAGCCAATAATGATAATATTATTGTTCCGTTAAATGGTACAGCAACTACACTAGACAATGGCCTAAACAGTGTTTTAGCTAACGATAGTGACCCAGATGGAGATGCATTGACTGTCACACTGGTCAGTAGTCCTAGTTATGGAACGTTAACATTAAATCCTGGTGGAACATTTAGTTATAAACAAAACGGCACCCTCAACAGTGGGGATTCTTTTACTTATTCAGTGACAGATGGCACACTTACCAGTACTGCTGCGACAGTAAATATTCTCTTGAGTTGCTCTCCTTGTACAGAAAGTATCATTGAAGGTGGACCAAATGGAGTCTCTTTTAGTTATTCAGATTGTTTATGTAAGACCGTTCGAGTATATGTTCCTAAAGGGAAAGCTTATACTTTCTGCCATCTAGATAATAGTATCATTGTCAACGCAGGCAACTACACATTAATTACTTCTAGGGTTTGTAATTAAATTCCCATTGACGTCATAACGCTGGGTAGGAGAAGTTAACACCCCTTTTTCGTAAGTAATTCTCTCTTTGAGTTGTCCGTTGGGATGAAATTTTTCCCAAACACCATTCCTTTGCCCAATGGAGTTGAAGTGAAAGTGGTGCTGCAACTTCCCATCGTCAAAATAAAGGTAATTATCGCCTGTTAGGGATCCCTCTTGATAGAAAAGAACACTCTTAATTTTTCCAGAAGGATAGTACAGCTTTTGGGAACCACTTTTCTTTCCATCGAGATATTGATAAGTATAATGCTTTGTCCCATTGGGAAAAAAAGACCTTATTAAACCATTTAATTTGCCAGAGACGTAATTTTGATCAAGTATTAATTCATTTACTTGATTGAAATGCTTTGTTGGACCGTTTAACAAGCCTTCTTTTACGGTATATATAATTTTAATAATAGGTTTGGTTTGTTGATCTATCACAAGACCAGAAAAAGGAACTCCCTCAAAATAATACTGCAATAACTCCCCCTCCTGTACTTGGCTCACTTCTTCTATTGAACGCTCTTGAGGGCCACATCGAATTAAAAGTGAACACAATAGCAAACCAACTAAAGAAAACCTCATCTTTTAAAAAAAATTTAGTTTCCCCCTGCATTATAGTTTGTAAAATCTCCACATTCTGTAGCTCGATAAGGTAAAGAAGCTAATTGTAACGAATAAACTATAGTTTGTTCTCCATAGTCAGGATCATTTTGCGTTTCAGATAATTGTAAGGCGACCTCAGACACTTGAATAACATTTATACGAATATCAGACTCTTCAAAGGTATCATCAGGAGATTTGACTTCAAAAACAGTATACTCTTCTGTTGTATCTGTTCTCCAACGCCAGTCTCCTTGTTCTGTTGATAACAGATTATCATTAAAATCATAGTAACTAAATAAATAGGTGCCATATCCACTTATCAACAAGGTGACAGTAGTGGCTTGTGGACAACTAGTTGAAGGCTCTCCTGTCGCCTCATCATAGCAGCGATCAAAGTATTCAGATTCAAATAATTCGCAAAGAATTTCCCCCTCGGTTGGTGTATCTGGATTATCGGAAGAAATGGTAACACTAGTAATGCGCCATTCGTTTTGAATGAGGAAATGATTCGAGTCTTCCTCAGCCTCAGGAGCAACCTGTTCTTCTTTATCTCCGCTAAGTTCTATAGCTTGTCCTGTATTACAAAACTCGTTTGTTCCTTCCCCTAACTGAATTCTAAAGGAAACATCCGTTTCGGTTAATTCGATTTGATCTATGGTTGCGATACTTCCCACAGCAGGAAAATTGCTGCTTGACACATAATTTTGCTCCATTAAGACAATTTTTTCTAAAAGAAGATCGTCTCCATTTTCTACAAATAATAAGTCGTATTTCCCTCTAAAAATCTTACTCGTCTCCTCTCCTTCACTGTCTAAGATACTTACTGCTAGAATATAGTCTCCCTCATCAAAAAATTCAATTTCATCGATATTACAATCTGCAGGGAAAACAATTTTATTGCTTGTCCCAATGGGTTGCGGACGCCTAATTTTCCATTTTCCTACAAGATTTATTTCTGTGACTTCTTGTTGTTCTTCTAAAGAGAGATGTGGATCCACGCCAGAAGAGCTTCCGCAAGAAACTAGAGATAACGAAAAAAGGGCAAGCAAGGAATAGGCAACAGCTTTCATAACAAAATAGTTTATTTAAAAATACAAACTCTACTGAAATAGACTGTTAAAATACTAAAAATGTCAAAGGTTAAACATCACAGATACGAATGGCCTTTCTTAAAGAAGCGATAGGATCTGGGTTGGTTGGAATAAATTCTTGGGCCACATAGCCTTTATATCCTGTTTCGACTATGGCTTTCATAATTGCCGGATAAAATAATTCTTGGGTTTCATCAATCTCGTGTCTTCCTGGAACACCAGCGGTATGATAATGACCAAAATATTGATGCTTATCGCGAATGGTTCTAATGATATCTCCTTCAGAAATTTGCATGTGATATATGTCATATAAAAGCTTAAAATTGGGAGAATCTAAACGTTGACAAAGCTCAATCCCCCAGGCAGAATTATCACACATATAATCTGGATGATTAATTTTTGAATTAAAGAGTTCCATTTGAATAATCACACCTCTTTTTTCTGCAAGCGGAAGGATTTTTTGTAAACCCTCAACGGCATTTTGCAAGCCAGTTTCGTCATCCATTCCATTGCGATTTCCAGAAAAACAAATCAAATTTTCATAGCCAGCATTAGCCACTAAATCGATATGCTTTAAATAATTCTCCACTAAGGTGGAATGGTATTCTTTGTGATTAAAACCTTCGGTTAGACTAATTTCTGCTCCATCACACATGGTAGAAATCAAATTGTATTTTTGAAGAGTAGGCCAACCTTTAGGACCAATCAAGTCAATACCAACTAAACCTATCTCATTAGCTAATTGACAAAGTTCTTCTAAGCTTAAATCTGGATAACACCACTCGCAAACAGTATGATTGATATTCCCTTTCAAAGGTGTTTCAAGGGTTGATTTTTTTTCTTTTTTTGAAATATTTAGTGGTAAAACCATTGCGGCAGAGGCCCCCATGGCAACTTTTTTTACCGCATCACGTCGATTCATTTTTGGTGCGTTCATAGGTAAATTATTATTTAACGAACATTAGAGCGAATCACAACAGCATGGAGTAATTTTTGAGACAGTCGTTTTAAATGTACTCCTAGTTTTTCTTTTCTCCCAAAATAGGTTTCCCAGGCTTTATTATCTAGGGCCTTAATTACATTTTTACAAAAGGCTTTTACTTCTAATCCACTCTTTGTTGCGGGATCATCGTGCCCCAGCTTTGATCCGTCTCCGGTTAAAGCGTTAATCGTTACATTGGTTTGGACAAAACCTGGGCAAATTAAACTCACCGAGATGTTATCTTTTTGATGCTCCATTCTAAGGGCGTCAAAAAAACCGTGCAAGGCGTGTTTTGCCCCCGCATAACCCGAACGGAATGGAGAAGCATATTTCCCCATCACACTAGTCACCACGGCAAAATGCCCTTTTTGTTGTTTGATAAAATAAGGCAATAAAGCTTTTGTTAAAGCCACTGTCCCTAGGTAATTAATTTCTATCAAGCGTTGATAGACTTCAAAATTGGTTTCGACAATCAAAGAGCGTTGACTCACCCCCCCATTATTGATCAATAAATCAATCGATCCAAAACAGTGTAAAGCTTCTTTCACTTTGTCTTCAAGGGTATCAAAAGCAGTTAAATCTAGGGGTACAACGGCAACATTTTCTGGATGCGCACAACTTGCTTTTACCCGTTCTAACTCAGAAACTCTCCTAGCAGATAGAATTACTTTATTTCCTCTTCTAGCATACTGCTGGGCGAGTTCTTCCCCTATCCCCGATGAAGCACCGGTGATCCATACCACTTGCTCTTTCATTAATTATATTTTATACTTCCCAACCTTTTCTGTATTCACGACCTACAAATTGATTAGCCGCTTCAAGGTTCGTTATTTTCATCGCATTGCCGTCCCACAATAATTTTCTACGACCATAGTAATCATAATTCCTGCCAGATTTTTTGCGCAATAAATAAGAACGAATGGCAATATTCCCCATTAAAACAGTTTCTGTTAATGGGCCTGCATAATCAAAAGAAGAGGTCAAGGCTTTGTGTTCATCACTTTCAAAACCTGCTTTAATCGCATCGATCCATTTACGGTGGTGCCCATGCTCTGCTTCTTTCTCTTTAGGCTGCTCATAAGTCATTACAGCTTGTCCCTTTTTATATAGTCGAGGGTTATATCCATAGACACCTGTTGTGATAATACCCTGCTCTCCTATCATCATAACGCCATTATTACTTCCAGGGTCTCCTAAAAAGTCTTCTGGCGGAATTAGATCTGGATGAGCAGGACGAATCCCTCCATCTGACCACTCTAGGGTTAAAGGAGTAGAATTAATTTCTGTTGAATCAAAATTAATCGACACAAAAGAAGAAGGAGGACATCCTTGCGGAAGGTGCTCTGGTGTCCACATTTGTCTATAAACGCTTCCCACACTGCATTCTACTGCAGTAGGATATTTTAAGCCTAAAGCCCTAAAGGGAATATCAATTAAATGGCACCCCATGTCTCCTAAAGCCCCTGTTCCATATTCCCACCAGCCACGCCAGTTAAAAGGGTGCATGGAAGAACTATAAGGGGTCGCTTTTGCAGGACCTAGCCATAAATCCCATGCTAAACCTTCTGGAAGATTTTCTGGATCGGGTTTTGGTAAAGGAATTCCCTGTGGCCAAACAGGTCTATTTGTCCAAACTTTTACCGTGTGAACATTTCCTATTTCGCCGTCGTTAATCCATTTTTGCACTTGTAACTGTGCTGGGTTAGAGGCACCTTGATTCCCCATTTGGGTCACAATTTTTTTCTCTCGAGCTGTTTCTGTGAGCAAACGCGCCTCTTTGATATTATGGGTTAAAGGCTTTTGAACATAAAGGTGAACATTTCTCTCCATAGCCGCCATAGCAATATTCGCATGGGTGTGGTCTGGTGTAGAAACGGTAATTGCGTCCAAATCTTTTTCTTCTGCTAAAAGCTGTCTAAAATCATTGTAAAAATTAGCTTTTGGAAATTTCTTTCTGGAAGCGGTTACTCCGTGCTTTCCAAAAGAATCAATATCACATAAAGCAACAACTCTTTCTCGACCGTTTACAGTAGCGTTAATAATATCTGGGCGCCCTTTTCCCCCACAACCAATAGAAGCTATATTAAGTTGATCACTAGGAGCGGTATAGCCTGTTCCCCCTAAAACGTGTCTGGGTACAATGACGATAGAAGAGGCCAAAAGGCTTTTCTTGATAAAATCTCTTCTACCGTTAGATGGTTTCTTTTTATTCATGTTTAGGAACTTTAATACCTAAATCTAAGAAAAAAAAAGCTCTCTTTTAGGGTGTGACAAAAGTTCCTTGCCATTCTTCGCCCTCGAGGGTAAAAACGGCTCTTTGATGATTCGGTCGTTTTAACCGTAAATAATCTATTTGATAAGCTTTAAAAACCAGTTTCACAAAGTGATTCTCTACCCCATATTCTACGGTATCCATTGATTTAATGACGGTACCTGGAGCGACAAGAGTAGTGTAATCTTTTTGGGCAGCTTGATGCTGTTGCAAAAATAGCGCCTGGTCTTTTTGTTGTTGTACACAGTTTGCCTTTACCCTTATCTGACATAATTTTTTATGGTCATAAAACAACAACTCAGCAGCTGGATTTAATGCTAAGGATTTTATTTTAGGCGTTCTTGCATCTGTATAAAC
>JAKMGK010000022.1 GCA_022424955.1 Flavobacteriaceae bacterium | reverse complement strand
CTTTAACACCAGAATGTATGGCAGAAAGATTGTAGAAAGGCCGTTCGTGTGCTTTTGCAATTAAGGTTGCTAAAGTTGTTTTTCCCGTCCCCGGAGGTCCCCATAAAAGCAAGGAGGGTAAATTCCCGCTAGCAATCATTTGAGATAGGGATCCCTTTTCGCCGACCAAGTGTCCTTGACCGACATAGTCGGCTAATTTTTGTGGACGTAAACGTTCTGCTAGGGGTGTTTGCATGCTTTAAGTAAAGTTTCGCTGGCGTACTACTTCATATAAGACCGCCCCACAGGCAACAGATACATTCAACGAAGAGATGGTTCCTAACATGGGAAGTTTAACTGTTTTGTCTAGAATCGCTAAGGTACTTTTTGTAATCCCTTTTTCTTCAGATCCCATTACAAGTGCTAAAGGGCCTGAAATATTTTCTTGATAAACGGTGTTTTCAGCTTTTTCAGACATGCCAACGGTTTTGATACCGCAGCCTTGTAATTGATAAATAGCGTCTTTAAGGTGATTTACTTTTGCTAGAGGGATGCTAAAAATTGCGCCTGCAGAAGTTTTAATTGTGTCAGAATTTATTCTAGCACTTCCAGTTTGTGGTAAGATAATGCCATCTACTGCAGTGGCAGAGGCAGACCGTATAATGGCCCCTAGATTTCTAGTATCTGTGATTTGATCTAGAAGAAGGAAAATGGGAGGAGTGTCTTTTTCCATTGCTTTTTCAATCATACTTTCTAAGGGAACAAAATCAATAGGAGAAATTGCGGCGATAGCCCCTTGATGGTTTTTTGCATTAAAGCGATCTAAGCGTTCTTTAGGAACATAGCTATGTGCCACACTATTTTCTCTTAATAGTCGTTCTAGTTCTTTAAAAATAGGGCTAGCTTGTCCTTTTAATAGCCATACCTTTTCAATGGATTGTTTTGCTTCAATACATTCAATAATGGCTCTAACGCCATAAATTTCTTGTTTCTCCATGCTTTGTTTTGTGATCGAAAGATAAAAAAAAACCACCTCAACAGAGGTGGTTTTTTTTATTGTGCAATGATTATATTAATAACCATCATTCTGAGTAACATTTGAATTTGCATTAAGCTCAGCTGCAGGAACTGGATAAGCAAATTTATTATTAGGATATGATAAGGTACCTAAAACATTCTCAAGTGTTCCATGATAGATTATATCAGAACCAGTACGCATTAGATCATCCCAACGGAATCCTTCAAACATTAGCTCTTTTCTTCTTTCAAGCATTATATTATCAAGTGTTGCAGGAGTTGTACTTGCTCCTCTAGCAGTTTGCAGACTATTCAATTGAGTTGTTGCATTAGCAGTATTTCCATTTCTAAATAAGGCTTCTGCATAGTTCAAGACTATTTCTTCGTAACGAATAACAGGAACATTATCCCAACCATTAATGTCTGGATACTTACCCATATTAGTTAATTTATCCCCTTGGTATCCCAGGATACCTGCGCGAGCATCACCAGTTTCGTATAAAGCTTCAACGGCAGCCATTGGTTGAACATCTCCATATCCAGTTCCGCCTGGTGCAAATTTGTAGATATATCCTAAAGAATTTCCACCAAGGTTGTCAGTCTGACTATAGGCTAACTCAAAGATTGAATTAACATTTTCTTTTGTAGCGAAACTACCAACAAAGTCAGCCCCAGGAATAATTGAATATATCCCAGAGTTGATTACTAAAGCCGCATTTTGTTCTGCAAGTTGATATTCTCCAAAATAAATCGCTACTCTAGATGCTAATGCTGGTGCAGCAAATTTTGATATAAACTCTTTATCATCATATTGAGTATCCATCATAGTATAAGCAGTAGCAAGATCACTCATTATGGCAGCTTTAACCTCACTTACAGAGGAACGAGACGGAAATAAATCATCTCCCTTGAATGTAGTTACAATTGGTACACCTAGAGTTCCACCAGAATGTTGTTGACCATAAGTACGAACTAAATCAAAATGAGCTAAAGCTCTGAGGAAATGAGCTGCACCTTGATAGTGACTTGCTAAAGCAGCATCTCCTTCAAGAGAAGCAGCATCTTGCTGAATTATAACATTTGCTAGAGCAATTACGCCATAACAGTTATCCCAAATTCCACCTGAATTCTCATTGTAGTTAAATTCACCTTGAGTGGTGTATCTACCTGAATTCCCGTTAGAAAATGCATTATCAGATCGCACTTCGTTGAGGGCAATCATTTCACGTCCCCAGTAACCAGAGCTCGTTGCTCTGTTCAACGCACCTTTTAAGATTCCATAAAGGTTGTCAACTTTTGTTATCGCCCCTTCTACAGACTTATCTTGTGAGAGCGTAGGCTCTAAATCCTCAGTAGCGCATGCTGATGTAATTAGCAAGAGCGCAAAAATTGAGGTTACACTGAATAGTTTAAAATTTATTTTTTTCATTTTGTTTAAAATTTAAGGTTAAGTCCAACAATAAACGATTGTGTCGGAGGTGTTTCAAGTCCAGTTTCACCACCTAAATCAACTTCTGGATCCCATTTTTGATTATCGTCCTTTTTCCATGTAAGTAAGTTATTACCTCTTACATATAAACGAAGACCATCCAAACCAGTTCCAGCAAGAGTAGATTGATCGAAATCGAATCCAAATGTTAGTGTTCTTAAACGAGCCCAATCACCATCATAGAGAAATTTAGAGTGACGTTGCCATGGCACTGTACCAGCTGTTAATTTCCCATTTCTAGTCACATCTCCTGGTTGTCTCCATGCATCTGTTAATAGTGTTTCATAGCCTTGGTAAGGTCCTACAGAAAATCCTACTGCACTTTCATTTAAGTATCTGTGCCATCCTTCATACACTTTATGACCACCAGCATAAAAACCATTCGCATCTAAATAGAAGCCTTTGTAGTCTAAGTGAATGTTTAAACCAGCTGTTAAAGTTGGTAAAGCACTTCCACCCTGTAAAACCTGCTCTGCTTCGTTAAAAACTGTAGTTGTTGCTCCGTCAACTCCGTTGACATACCATTCTTCAGCTCCCGTTTGAGGATTTACACCTGCCCAAGTAGGTAAGTACCATGCACGGATAGGTTGCCCTTCGTCAATGATAGTTCTACTTGTTTGGATATTAATTGTATCACCATTAGGATCTTTCGCAAGTGTTGTAACTTCGTTTTCTGTAGTTGCTAAATTACCTCCAATAGAGAAGTTAAAGTCTTCAGAACTAATTACGTTAAAATTGATTTCTAATTCAACACCATTATTTCTAACTGAACCAATATTTCTAGTTTGGCTAGAGAATCCTGTTGTTAGAGATAATGGAACGTTTAAAAGTAAGTCCTCGGAATCTCTCTGATAATATCCTAAAGATCCAGCTATTTTTCCGTCTAACATTCCAAAGTCAACGGCAACATCAAAACTATAGTTAGTTTCCCAGCTTAAATCACTATTACCAAATGTACTTGTGTATACAGCACCTTGACCAGCATAATCAGCATCATATGCTAATAAGGCTTGGTATTGGTTTAAACTAATATTTGCGTTACCTGATTTACCATAAGATGCTCTAAGCTTTAAATTATCAAAGATATCACTATCTGCTAGGAAATCTTCTTTATGTAAATTCCATGCAGCACCAATAGAATAGAAATCCCCCCAACGGTTGTCAGGTCCAAAACGTGAATTACCTTCTCTTCTGTAGGTTAAATCACCAACGTATTTTCCATCAAATCCAACATAGTGAACAGAGGCAAGGTAAGCTCCTACATGCCAATCAGAATAATTTGAGCCTACACTAACTGGAGCTCCAGCGTTATCGAGATAAAATAAACCTGCATCAGGGAAACTTTCTCCTGAAGCGCTTAAACCATTAAATCTATTGGTTTGATATTCTTGGAGTATTTTAAAATCTAAAGAATGACTATCATTTAATTCCCAATTGTAATCCAAGTAGTTTTGAATTACGTATGTAACATTATTTGCATGTGAATCAGAAAGTTCTCCTCCGTTAGGTACTGAATAACCGTAGATTGTATTTGTATAGTATTTTCTATCTCTTATTACGTAATCAACATTAAGTCTAGTTCCAAATGTTAACCCGTCCATTATGTCATAGGTTAAAGAATTATTTGTTACTATTCTGGTGAATTTTATATCATTGATGTTTTCCCTCGTAATGTAAAGTGGGTTAGGAACACCACCACCATATTGGTTAGGGGTACCATCTTCGTTTAAAACTCTAAGTAAAGGATCTCCAAAGAATTTTGCTGTTCTAGGACCTTCAAAATAAGCACTTTGTTCTAAAATACCTTCTTGTTCTGTAACCCCAACAGAACTATTACTTGAAAAGGTTAATTTATCGTTGAGTTTTCTTGTAATATTAAGCTGTCCAGAAATTCTATCAAAACTTGAACCAATAACAGTAGCTTCTTGTTTCATGTATCCAAGGGATGCATAAAAAGTACTATTATCATCCCCACCAGATGCAGAGAAATTGTATTCTTGGATAGGTGCATCTTGATTTGTGATCACATCAGCCCAGTTAGCTTCTGGTCTTCCGTCAGCTTCCCAGTTTCTGTAACGAGACACATTAGCAAGAATGTAATCTCCTGCATCTGATATAGAAGAAAAAGTATCAGTATTGTCGTTATAGAGAGCTTCAGAATATAATTCAAATTTCTGATTAGCAGTTAACATTTTTGGCCCGTATATAGCATCATTTTGAACACCATAATAAGAGCTAATATTGAATTTTGTCTCTCCAGAGCTACCAGTTTTAGTCGTAATTAAAATAACTCCGTTTGCACCACGTGCACCATACTGTGCTGTTGAAGCGGCATCTTTTAAAACAGAGATACTTGCAATGTTATTTGCGTCAATAGCAGAAAGTGCAGACATAAAAGAGGATGAAGTACTGTTACTAACGTTACCGTTTATAACAGGAGCTCCGTCAATTACCAATAAGGGTTCATTTCCTGCAGTAATAGAACTAATACCACGAATCCTAATTTGTGAAGTAGATCCTGGCGTTCCAGAGTTAGTGGTGATGGTTAAACCAGCAACTTGCCCCTGAAGTGCTTGATCAACTGTTGGTACAGTTAATTGGGTCAAAGCTTCAGAATCAAGTTGTGTTACAGCACCTGTTACCTCAGAACGAAGTTGAGAGGTATATCCAGTAATAACCACCTCCTCGAGTTCGTTTCCAGCTGCTAACGTAATATTGAAGTCATCAGCACTTGCACTAATTTCAGCAGTTGTGTATCCAATAAAACTTATTTCTAAAGTAGCATCTTCTGCCACCTCAATCGAAAAGTTTCCGTCGAAATCTGTCGATACACCATTGCTTGTTCCTTTTTCGATAACAGTAGCACCTGGTAATGGGAGTCCCCCATCATCTAGTACTGTACCTGTCACAGTTTTTTGCGACCAACCGCTAAATGCAATAAGCATAAAAGCAGAGGTTAATAGTAATAGTTTTTTCATGTTATTTATATAGTTAATAATTTACTAATGTATGAATTTATTTAAAATATGTTAAATAAAACACAAAAAAAACTAAAATTATCATTAGGGATAAAATATTATGTGGATAGAACCATTAATATTAAGATGTTGTTATTTTTGCTTTTGACATTATTGATGTCTTGAAATAGATAGTCTATTTGAATTCTTGATTGTAGTAAAATTAAATTTTAAGCAAAAAAAAACCAGAGAAACAATTCTCTGGTTTTTTATTTTTTTAGGTCAACAATTATTGTTGCGCATCTATTTCTAATGTTGGTATTGGATAGATCATATCATCTGATCCAGCAGGAACCACTATATCAGCTCCTGGTTGTACTCTGTTTAAACGTCCATCTTGTCTGTTGAGACCAACACCAAGTCTAGCCATATCAAAAGAAGCAACACCTTCACCAAATAATTCAATTCTTCTATATAGAATTATTTCATCGATTAAGGCCTGTCCGGTACTAGTAGATTTCACATAACTAGGGTCTCTTGTAGAATTTAAATCATAAAGTACCTGCTGTGCCTCTGCATCTCTGTTTAATCTAGCTAAAGCCTCTGCTCTAGTCAAATAAAATTCTGCATTACGCAAATAAATGTAGTCGCCTATGAAATTTCCATATGTAGGTCCATCCCAAAATTTTAACATAGTATATTTTGGTGTGAAATTGTAGTGGCCCCACGACCCTGGTACTATCACCGCTCCTGGATCATAATCTTGATCTGCAAACCATTTCTTTCTTTCATCTGTGCTAGGAATTAAATCATATAAGTTAGAATTGATTGACTTGAAATGATTCCATCCACTATAACCGTCACTAATTTGACTCATGTGTGAGAAAAATGATCTGTAAAAGGTAGTCGTTTGAGCTGTAATTACCGATCCCCAAATTGCTTCAGAGAGGCCTATCTCGTCATATCCATGGGCTACATCACTGCTTAGGCTTCCAAAAGACATCGCTTCTGTGGCAAAGCTTTCTGCTTCAGACCAATTCTCATAGGTCAAATGATAACGGGCTAAGAAGGCCGCTACAACAGTAGCATCGACTTCTTCTTTTGAACTCCTTGAGTATCCTTGAAGTCCATTATAGGCTTGTGTTAAATCTTGAAGTATGAGTTGCTTAACTTCCCCAACTGTAGAATTTGATTCTCCTACAAAATCTCCAAAATCAATTGGGATTGCTTCAACAGAATCTGCAGCATTTGTATGCTGAAAAATTCTAATTAAATAGAAATATGCTATCGCTCTGTAGGTTTGTGATTTGTACTTATAAACAAGGATTTCTTCAGGTGAATCATCAGGTATAGTATTAATAATACCATTAGCTTGATTAATTACTCTGTAAAAGAATTCCCATAAATGTTCTGTGTCATTACTATTTGGAAGTACATTATCATAGCGGTGATACCCACCGAACCATGTAGATCCACTCATGTCGAGGTCATTACTTCTTAAATCAAATGCAATATCTACTGCTTTTAAACCAAACTCATCTGTACTAGTTTCTCCCGCCATTAAATAGCTTAATATTGATGCATCAAGTGCTACTAGACCAGTTGAACCTCCAACAGAAGAAACTGCTGAAGCATGCGAGGATGTATAATATCTCTCATCCGCAAAATCTCTCTCGTCAATGTCAGAACAGGACGAAATAACCAAAATTGCCGTAAGTAATGGAATAAATTTACTCAGTCTCATTTTTGTATATTTAATATTTATCATAATTATTTTTTTTATCTAAGCTTTATATTAATACCTACAGACATAGTCCTGTTAGCACCATATTCTCCAGAAGAAACTCCTAGAGAATTTAGTCTAGGGTCATATCCTTGTCTTGCACTGTAAAGTAGAGAAGCATTATTAACAATTCCATACAATCGTATACTATCAATATTATACTTATCAAGATTATCATTGTCAAAGGTGTAACCAAAATTGATATTTGCAAGACTCAGATAATTGAGTGTCGTTAAACGTAAATCAGAATTTCTGTACTGATTAGGGACAAGGGGGTCAACCCTTGGTAAACTAGCTGTTGGGTTATCAATCGTCCAAGTTTTATCATAATCTGGAACATTTTCAACTTCGGTACCTATACCTAACAATCCAAAATATACGTTGTCTAGTCCATAACCTCCAATTTGGTAAGCAAATTGGACTCCTAGATCAAACCCGCTATATTGGATATTTGCTCCAAATCCACCCGTTACATCAGGGATAGCAGATTTATTGAGAAAAACTCTACCATTTGTAGCAGCATCACTGTAATCCTCTGTTTCAACTCTATTTCCATTCGAATCGGTTGTCATATAAACTGCGTTTCCATTTGCTGGATTAACACCAGCAGACTCAACCATAAAGTAGTCATAAGCACTTCTTCCAACAACTCTTCTGTAGTTACCCACTTGGATGGAATCACGAGGAAGTTCTGTGATTTCATTTTTAAGTGTAGAGAGATTCGCATTAAGAACAACTCTTAACTTTTCATTCTCTACAGCCGTCCATGCAATTTCTGCTTCAACACCACTGTTTTTCATTGAACCAAAATTTTCAGGTCTAGAATTTTGTCCTGTTGATGGTTGTAGTGGTTTGTCGAATAATAGGTCGTTAGAGGTTCTTGAATAATAACCTAGACCAAGATTAACTTTATCAAATAATCTCATCTCTAAATTAACCCCAAAACTTGAAGACTTTTCCCAAGTAATCTCTCTTCCACCTAGGCTGTAAAGACTCTGTGTTAAGGCACCATTGTTCTCATCAATTACATATTGATTTTCGTAGGCCACAAAGTTTCTAGTTCCAGTGCCAGGATAGAAAATTCTGTCATTACCGGATGTCCCGTAGTTAGCCGCTAATTTTGCATAGTTGATAAAGCTTAAGTTTTTTAGAAACTGCTCATTAGTCATGATCCAAGATACACCTGCAGACCAAAAGATTCCCCAACGTTCGTCTGGATGAAACACAGAAGAAGCGTCGTACCTAGCAGTTGCATTTAAGTAATAGGTATTGTCAAGGCCATATATGAACCTAGAGAAATACCCTTAAGTAGTATACCTAGTATAGTAGTTACTCGCTGAGTTATAAACGGCGGTATTGTCTAAGATAGGACTCAAAGTACCAATAATGTTTGTCTTGTAAACACTCAATGTTGTAAATTTTTCTACATATGTCTCATGTCCTAATAAAACATCAAAGCTTTGACGATTAAGCTCTTTTTTCCAGGTTAACAACTGTTGGTTAGTTAGGGCTGAAAAATTATTTCTACCATTTGTTAAGGTGCCATTTAAAGAGGTTGAACCTACAGAAGCTCCTGGTTTATTGAAATAAGTATCTTTGTCAATTTCAGTTAAGTAATTCAATATGTACTGAAATTTGATACCAAAAGGCAAATCAATTTTAGCTCTTAACGCAGTATTAAAATTATCCGTTTCGTTGGTCACTACACTTTGTTCAATATGAGCTAAAGGATGTTCTCCTTGACCATAGTTTCTTGCTCCTCTAGTTGTTCCATCAGGAAAACTTTGAAAACTACCCATGTCATAGGCATATCCACTGTTGGAAATATTTGATAAGATTGGATCCCAATTTTCATCATATTGATACACTGGATAAATAGGAGCAATATTTCTAGTCCATTGGAAAGCATTGTTGTATGATGTCCCACCGTCAAGAGGAACGAACTGACTATTTGATTTTGCATAAGAAACATCACCTCCCAATGAGATTATATCAGCAATTTCTGTAGCATTAACTTTTAAACGTGCCGTTTTTCTATTGAAATTACTTTGAACGGTATAACCGTTGTTTTCTTCAGTACCCATGGAGAAGTAGTAATCAATTTTTTCAGCACCACCAGAAATATTAACATTAGTAGAAGAGAAATCTGCATTGTCTCTAAAGAGAGCGTCTTCCCAACGGTCGTTAACTAATAGATTTGCAGACGAGTTTAATTGTCCAGTTGTAGGGTCTACTAGATTAGCATCGGCAACATCATAAAGGTTATAACCAAGTCTGTCGATTAGATTGTTCGATGCAAATTGTCTTGCTTCTCCAATGGTCAACGGTGTACCTGCAGTATTAGATCTGTAGAATTCACTATTTGCTAAAATACTGTGATAAGTTTCATAGTATTCGGCTGGAGTTGAGGTTACATTGTAATCCTTTGCTCCACGTTGAGTAAGACCATATCTAGAATCAATCGATATTTGTGGTTTTCTGTTTTTAGCTCCTTTTTTCGTTGTAATTAATAAGGCTCCGTTAGATGCCTTATTTCCATATAATGAAGTTGAATTAGCATCTTTTAATACAGAAGTCGATTCAATATCTTGCGGGTTAATGCTATTTAAGCTTCCAGAGTAAGGAATTCCATCTAATACAATAAGTGGAGAATTATCAGCATTAATAGAACCAAAACCCCTAATTCTAACAATTGCATCAGAACCGGGTTGACCGCTTGACTGAATTACCCTTAATCCAGAAACTAAACCTTCTAGACTTTTAACGGGATTTGAAAATGTTGAATTTTCAATCTGGTCTGCTTTGATAATACTAACTGCTCCAGCGATCGATTCTCTTTTTTGTGAACCATAAGCAGTAACAACAACTTCTTTAAGTTCTGAAGCATCCTGCTGAATGAAAACATTTATCGTATCAGAATCACCGACTGTGATTTTTTGTGTTTGGAAACCTACAAAGCTAAATACGAGTACGTCTCCTAATCTAGCTTCTATGCTGTACTTTCCATCAAAATCTGTGGCGACTCCGTCAACAGATCCTTCAATAACTACAGCAGCTCCGGGTAAAGGAGTTCCAGATGAGTCATTGACAACACCTGTGATGGTTTTTTGTGCCCATCCAGTGAATGCTATTAGCATACTGAATGATAATAATAATAATTTTTTCTTCATGTCATATATAGTTAACAATCCACAAAGCTAAAGAAATTTCTCAACTATGTTAAAATATTCTTAATTTTTTAGTTGATCCCTTTTAATAAAAACTTATATAAAAGGTTTCAATAGCTGTAATTCGTTAATAATGTGTGTAGTATCCATACCAAAAGTTCCTTTTTCCTTGAAAGCTCCAGGCGATGAATTTTGCCAAACAACTACTTCCCATGGGTGTAATTTAATCTGCGCTGAGCATCAAAAGTAAGAAGATCATTTGCCTTTTATTCTAATTGTACTTACCCACCTTCTTCTAGGCGATTAATATTATTAGAGGCTATTACACCCCTATCTAATGATTCAACCGAAAGATTGACACTATAACTTATCACTTCTTTTTCTGTATATGCAACAAGACAGAAAAAATAAAACTAAAGTATTAGGTATTTTGGCGTAAAAGCATAATGTATTAATTCGATCAAAAAGGAAAAAAACTTTAGTATATTACGTTTTCTATTATCCTGTCTTATGAAAAATCTTTTACCCTATTGTGCTTTGCTTTTTGTATTGAGTTGCTCTCCTACTAAACTGCGTTTTGAACGCCCAGTAAACACGACCAGTCGCCCAATAAGTATTCAAGATAAAAAGCAATTTGCTTATCCAGAAAGTGATGTGGTATTCAGTAATGACTTTGATGGTGCACGACTCAATGGAGTGATACAAGAAAACGACAGTACTTACCGACTGCGTATCACCCCAGAAAATATTCCAATTAATAACAGTGCTTACTATGCTTTTAAGATTAAGAGTACTAAAGCACAAAATCTTTATTTGCAATTCGATTATCCTCCACCTTATACCCATCGTTATGTCCCTAAAATAAATCGAGGAAATGGCTGGACAGTCGCGGCAGGTGAATTTATAAACACTATTGACGGTCGCACGCAGCTAAAATTAACGAAGGTCAGTGGTACTGTTTTAGTGTCTGCACAAGAATTGCAGAATAGTGGACATGTTGCCCAATGGGCAGAGGCTCAACAAGCTAAAAATTCTATGATCGACTTTAAATCCATAGGGGAGAGTACCTTAGGAAGACCTATTTGGGTCATGGATATTCAACAAGGAAACGCTAAGGGTAAACCTGTAATTGTTTTTTTTACAAGACAGCATCCACCAGAGGTAACGGGGTATTTAGCCTTTAAAGCATTTATGGAAGAACTTCTGAGTAAAACAGACTTGTCTGATGATTTTTTTGATCAATATCACATTTTGGCTTTCCCATTAGTTAACCCAGACGGGGTGGATTTAGGTCACTGGCGGCACAATGCTGGTGGAGTTGATACCAATCGTGATTGGAGTAAATACCGCCAACCCGAGACCAGGGCCATTGTTAAATACATTGAAAAAACATTGAGAAAAGAGAAAGCAAATTTAGTTTTAGGGCTTGATTTTCACTCTACTTGGTATGATGTTTTTTATACCAATAAAGAGCGTCAATCTACTCCGTTTCCCAATTTTCTCGACCAATGGTTTAGCGCTTTAGAAGCCCGTATCCCAAACTATAAAGTAAACGAAAAAGCGAGTAATTCCACTCAGCCTGTTTCTAAAGGGTGGCTCCTATATGGCCATAATGCCGTTGGGGTGACCTATGAAATTGGAGACGAAACCCCACGAGATTCGATTCAACTTATTGGGCAAACATCGGCGAAAGCGTTGATGGAGATATTGGTAGAGGAGAAGCAATAAAAAAAGCCATCGATATAATTGCTTAATTTTTAGTTAATGAGGGAAAAGTCTTAAATAAGCTGTAGAACTGGGTCGTGGATTTTGTTAAAATTCACAATTGAGTAAATTTTTGTCACAGATATATGGAGTAATTATTTACTATATTAATTTCTATAAAATTTAATTATATTTTTTTGTCCTTGATCAACCAAAAAAGCGCTGAGTAAGTTGCCCAAAACCAATGCGCTAAAAAAAATCCCATTTTGCAGATATTTTGACAAAAAACGGTTGGAAAAGAAGAATTAAGTTGCTACATTTGCAGCCCTTAAAAAGGGAATTTAAACAATTTGTATGCCAACTATTGCACAATTAGTACGAAAAGGAAGAGCCACACTCGCCAAGAAGAGTAAATCGGCTGCTTTGGATTCGTGTCCTCAAAGACGTGGGGTTTGTACCCGTGTGTACACCACTACGCCCAAAAAGCCGAACTCAGCGATGCGTAAAGTAGCGCGTGTTCGATTGACTAACGGAAAGGAAGTCAACGCTTATATCCCCGGAGAAGGACATAACCTCCAAGAGCACTCGATAGTATTGGTACGTGGCGGAAGAGTTAAAGATTTACCGGGAGTTCGTTATCACATCGTAAGAGGAGCACTTGACACCGCAGGTGTTGAAGGCCGCTTACAACGCCGTTCAAAATACGGTGCAAAACGACCTAAAAAGTAAATCGTTACTCGAAAAAACAGTAAACAATGAGAAAAAGACAAGCCAAAAAACGTCCGCTACTCCCAGATCCAAAGTTTAACGACCAGCTCGTTACTCGCTTTGTGAACATGCTTATGTGGGACGGAAAAAAATCGGTTGCCTTCAAAATTTTCTACGATGCAATGAACATCGTTGAAGAACGCAACCAGGATGAAGAAAAAACCCCTTTAGAATTATGGAAAGAAGCCCTTTCTAATGTTATGCCCCATGTTGAGGTGCGTAGCCGTCGTGTAGGGGGAGCAACCTTCCAGATTCCTATGCAGATTCGTCCAGATAGAAAAGTATCACTCGCCATGAAATGGTTGATTAGTTCTGCGCGTAAGCGTAATGAGAAATCAATGGCTCTTCGCCTTGCTAACGAGGTTTTAGCTGCCGCTAAAGAAGAAGGTGCTGCTGTGAAAAAACGTGTTGATACACACAAGATGGCAGAAGCCAACAAAGCATTTTCACACTTTAGATTTTAATCATTAGACCATGGCAAGAAATTTAAAATTTACAAGAAACATTGGAATTGCTGCGCACATTGATGCTGGTAAAACCACTACTACAGAGCGTATCCTTTTTTATACAGGGGTGAGCCACAAGATTGGTGAGGTGCACGATGGTGCGGCTACCATGGACTGGATGGAACAAGAGCAAGAGCGTGGAATTACCATTACCTCTGCAGCAACAACCTGTACGTGGAATTTCCCTACAGAACAAGGACAACCCTTACCAGATAGCAATCCTTATCACTTTAATATTATCGATACCCCCGGCCACGTTGACTTTACCGTGGAAGTAAACCGATCGCTTCGTGTACTCGATGGATTGGTTTTCTTATTTTCTGCAGTAGATGGTGTAGAGCCACAGTCAGAAACCAACTGGCGTTTAGCAGATAACTATAAAGTACCCCGTATTGGTTTCGTTAACAAGATGGACCGTCAAGGATCTAACTTTTTAGGCGTTTGCCAGCAAGTACGTGACATGTTAAAGTCTAACGCGGTGCCAATTGTATTAAACATTGGAGACGAAGAAGACTTTAAAGGGATTGTTGACTTAGTAAAAAACCGTGCCATTGTATGGCATGACGAAAAGTTTGGATCTACCTTCGATGTAATCGATATTCCAGACGATTTAAAAGATGAAGCAGAAATGCTACGTGGTCAATTAATCGAAGCTGTTGCAGAATATGACGAAGGATTGTTAGAAAAGTATTTCGAAGATCCAGAATCAATTACAGAAGAAGAAGTGCACAACGCATTGCGTGCAGCTACACAGGATATGAGTATCATTCCTATGGTTTGTGGTTCTTCTTTTAAAAATAAAGGTGTTCAATTCTTATTAGATGCTGTTTGTCGTTATTTACCTTCTCCAGAAGATAAAGAAGCGATTATTGGTACAGACCCAGATAGCGGAGAAGAAATTGCTCGTAAACCATCAAAAGATGATCCATTCGCAGCATTAGCCTTCAAGATTGCTACAGACCCTTATGTAGGTCGTTTAGCCTTCTTCCGTGCTTATTCTGGACGTTTAGACGCAGGTTCTTATGTGTTGAATAATCGTTCTGGCAAAAAGGAACGTATTTCTCGTATCTATCAGATGCACTCAAATACACAAAACTCTATCGATTTTATAGAAGCAGGAGATATTGGAGCAGCAGTTGGATTTAAAGACATCAAGACTGGAGATACCCTTTCTGCAGAAAAGTCTCCTATCATTTTAGAAAGTATGGACTTCCCAGATCCTGTAATCGGGATTGCTGTTGAGCCAAAAACGAAAGCTGATGTTGATAAGTTAGGAATGGCTTTAGCTAAACTAGCAGAAGAAGATCCAACTTTCCAGGTTAAAACAGATGAGGCTTCTGGCCAAACCGTTATTTCTGGAATGGGTGAGTTGCACTTAGATATTATCGTTGACCGTTTAAAACGCGAGTTTAAGGTTGAGGTAAGTCAAGGACAACCACAAGTAGAATATAAAGAAGCTTTAACTGCTTCTGCAGATCACCGTGAGGTTTATAAAAAGCAATCGGGTGGACGTGGTAAATTTGCCGATATCGTCTTTACCATTGAACCAGCAGAAGAAGGTAAACCTGGATTAGAGTTCGTTAACTTAATCAAGGGTGGAAATGTTCCTAAAGAATATATCCCAGCTGTTGAAAAAGGATTTAAAGACTCAATGACTAATGGTCCATTAGCCGGTTTCGAAGTAGATGCGATGAAGATTACCTTAAAGGATGGATCTTTCCACCCGGTAGATTCAGATTCACTTTCTTTCGAATTAGCTGCTAAAATGGGCTTCAAAGCTTCTGCAAAAGCTGCTCGCGCAGTCATCATGGAACCGATCATGAAGTTAGAAGTATTGACTCCAGAAGAAAACATGGGAGACATTGTAGGGGACTTAAACCGCCGTCGTGGTCAAGTCAACAACATGGACGACCGTGCAGGAGCCAAAGTAGTGAAGGCAGAAGTGCC
>JAKMGK010000017.1 GCA_022424955.1 Flavobacteriaceae bacterium | reverse complement strand
CTTATTTAGAATAATTTTAAATAAAAAAATTAACACTTTAATTCCTTAAATAATTATTGGAATATTTCAAATCTTAACTAAGTACATGCCTAATGATGCAGACAACTTTTAGAAATACAATTAGATTAAAATCGTCTTTTTAGGAGTTGAGATCTAGCAGTAAATTTGTTAAAAACTCCATATTTTTAATTATTGATTGCTTGAAAATTTAAAGTTATTAACGTTTAACTTTTTGTCAAAGTTGCACAAATGAAGTCTTCAAAATATAAAGGTATAATCTTTTTTTCCTTTTGTGCTATTGCTTTCAAAGTAATGATTGGTTTTAAAGATGTTTTTTTATTTTCTTTATTAATTATTCTAGTAAAAATTAATTTT
Organism: Flavobacteriaceae bacterium; assembly: GCA_022424955.1. GTDB lineage: Bacteria > Bacteroidota > Bacteroidia > Flavobacteriales > Flavobacteriaceae > Arcticimaribacter. Next base: position 49,264 of record JAKMGK010000017.1, on the reverse strand, counting down.
CGATTTACTTTTCATACCACCCACAACGAATATTAAACATCTTATTTTCAATATTTTATATTTAAAATTTATTTTCTTCTCTCTTTGATTTGGTTGATTGTTAAAAGTGCTGTTAGTTGAATCGTCTCCTTATATAGTTTTCATAATTCAATCGAATAAAGGCTTCTTTAAAAAAAAGTAAGTTGATGCTTTTAAAGGAAAAATGCACGCGGAATTTCATTACTTTTTTTAGTAATTAATTCACTCATTAGATAGGTTTTCTCTATATCAAATTTTAACATGACATTTTGTTAATACTCTTTCTGAAATTGCGCCTAAAATAGAATTATTTTTGCGTCAGTTATGATCAATAAGATCTGCTAAACATGACTATATTTAAATTAATTATTATTTATGAAAAAGTTATTTTTTTTAACATTTGTTCTAGTAGCTAGTTTTGGTTTTGCCCAAACAGACGCTGCAACAGGAATTTCATCGGACACTATCCTAGATGTTGATTTAGATGAGATTGTAGTAACTTCAGGGGTAATCGATATTGCCGAAGTTCGTAAAACACCAATTGCTTTGAGTACAATTTCTGCTCAAGAGGTAGCGTTAAAAGTGGGGAATCTTGAATTCCCAGAAATTATGGCTAAGACTCCTGGGGTCTATGCTACTAAACAAGGAGGTGGATATGGCGATAGTCGTATCTCACTTCGTGGTTTTGACCAAACTAATACTTCTTTCCTTATCAACGGGCAACCGGTAAACGATATGGAAAACGGGAGATTATACTGGTCAAACTGGCAAGGATTAATAGATGTCGCCTCAGGAATTCAAATCCAGCGTGGTTTAGGAGCTTCTAAACTAGCGGTTCCTTCTGTAGGTGGTACCATCTCAATTTTCACTAAGAGTGCAGAAAAAGCGGAAGGAGGATTTATTACCCAAATGATCGGTAATGATGCCTATATCAAAACGACTGCTGCTTATAACACTGGTGTAAATGATAAAGGATGGTCTTCTTCTTTCTTATTGACAAAATGGTCTGGAGATGGTTACATTAACCATACTAAAGGAGAAGGATGGACTTATTTTGCCGCTGTGGGATATACTCCAGAAGATTCAAGAAGTAAGTATAACTTTTCTTTCATTGGCGCTGGTCAATGGCACCACCAACGTGATGTGTGGGTATCGATTCGCGATTACCAAAACTTTGGAGAAGCAGGAATTGACAGAAGATGGAATACTAATGGTGGAACACTTAACGGTGAAGAGTTTAGTATGAGAAGAAACTTCTACAACAAACCTTTAGCCACTTTCAACTGGGATTTCAAAATCTCTGATAACATGGAGTTAAACACTTCATTATATGGATCTGCTGGACGTGGTGGGGGAACTGGACCTCGTGGTAGAAACTATGACGTACTCCCTTATCGCGAAGATTTAACTTCATTTATGGATGGGTATGACGATGGTTTTAGAAGAGCTGATGGAACAGTAAATTATGACGCAATCGTTGCAGATAACCGTGCTGGTGCATCACCTTATACTGGAGACATTTCTGGCCACAATGTTTCCCTTATTGGAGCGCATGGCTATGGAGATGATGGTGTCTTTAGAAGCGGGATGATTAGAAGAGCGTCTATGAATTCACATGACTGGATTGGCGGTATTTCTAATTTGAATATCACCTCTGGTAAAATGCGTTACTCTATAGGAATTGATTTACGTAAGTATAAAGGATACCACTACCGTGTCTTAAATAATCTAATGGGCTTTGATGCTTATTATTCAACTGGGAATAAAAATAGCGGTGGTAGAATCATTGAGACTACTGTTGAGGCTAGTCCTTTTAATAATACTGGTCTTAATGGTCCAAAAATCGATTACTACAATATCGGAAATGTTGGATGGCAAGGGTTTAATGGTCTTGCTGAATATTCAGGAGATAAAATCACTGGGGTATTACAAGTAGGTCTTTCTAACCAGTCTTTCCAGCGTGAAGACTTGTTCGATCAACCAGGAAACCCTATTTCTGAAACAAAAAATGTTGGCGGAGGATATGTTAAAGGTGGTGCAAACTATAACATTAACGAAAAATCTAATGTATTTTTTAATACTGGATTTATTTCTAGACAGCCACAATTTGGAGCTGTATTCCCTGGTTATGCTAATGACATAAATCCTGATTTACAAAACGAAACGATTACTTCTTTTGAAGCAGGATATGGATATATTTCTAATACATTGAGACTTAATGTAAACGTTTACTCTACAGTTTGGGGGAATCGATTTATTCAAAGAAGCTTATCTAATCAAAATGGTAATGATGGTTTTGCTCAGTTTAAAGACATTGATGTTGTTCACAACGGTCTTGAATTGGAAGGAAGCTGGAGTCCTGTAGGATCTTCAACTAAAGTAAGAGGTATGCTTTCTATCGGAGATTGGAAATATACCAAGAACTTTGAAGCAACCATTTTTGACGAAAATCAAGCACAAATTGGAACCGCTAAATTATATACAAAAGATGCTAAAGTGGGTGATGCGGCACAATTTACTGCAAACCTAGGAGTAGATCACAGAATTGGCTCTCTTAACTTAGATGCCGACTGGAGATTTGTAGACGGTTTATATGCAGATTATAGTATTGAAGATAGTGAATTCCAAAGTGCAGACAATCTGGGTGCTTTAAAGTTGCCTTCTTACAGCCTTGTTGACTTTGGTGCAACTTATTACTTCTGGTCTGGATGGAGTTTACGTATGAACATTAATAATGTGTTTGATACTGTTTATATTGCAGAATCTAACTCTAATATCCATGCAACAGCTTCGTCTGAGACATGGAATGGTGTTGATGTTACTAACTCAGTTTGGTTCGGATTTGGAAGAACTTGGAATATGTCACTTAAGTACAGGTTCTAAATATCTTAAATTTAAAAGGGACTTCGGTCCCTTTTTTTTGCTTTATTATGAAAAAAATTATTTTACTCTTATTTTTTATTCCATTGGTAAGCTTTGCCCATTGGGGTAAAACGGGTCACCGTGTTATTGGCGAAATCGCTGCAATGAATTTAACCCCAGAAGCAACAGCTGCGGTAAAAGATTTATTAGAAGGAAGATCTATCGCAAGGATTGGTACATGGGCAGATGAAATTCGATCTAATCCAGACTACAATAAATACACCACTTGGCATTATGTCAACCTTCCTTTAGACAAGAAGTATGAAGAGGTCGAGCACAAAGGGGATAATGTTGTCAAGGCAATTAATTTGTGTATCGAGGGATTAAAAAATGAGGCCAGTACTCAAGAGGAGAAAGCCTTTTATTTAAAATACTTGATTCACTGTTTAGCAGACCTTCATCAACCTTTACACGCTGGTCGTACTGAAGATAAAGGAGGAAATTCAATCTATTTAAAATATTTTGGAAGAAAAACCAACCTTCACCGTGTATGGGATACCAATATCATTGAAGATTATGGGATGTCTTATACAGAATTAGCCCAAAATTTGATGGGGCGTAATAATGATCCTGTAACCATTGGTACGGCAGAAGACTGGGCGAATGAGTCTCATCAGGAAGTCGCAAAAATTTACAGCGAGATTGAAGAGGGACAAAATTTAGGATATCTCTATAACTATAATAATCTTCCTTTAGTTAAAGATAAATTATACAAAGCTGGAATTCGTTTAGCTGCAGTATTAAACGATATTTTTAAAGCCTAATTCTTCCCTTTTTACAAAATAAAAAAGCTTCTACTCGATTGAATAGAAGCTTTTTTTATGTGTTTATTGATTTAGTGCTATCGCAAAAATCTTTTGATTAGCCTAGAATCATCCCCGCCATAGTGGCAGACATCAAAGAAACTAAAGTCCCGCCTAAAACAGCTTTTAAGCCTAATTCTGACAAGTTTTTGTGCTGACTAGGCGCTAGAATACCTATCCCACCAATTTGAATCCCGATAGATGAAAAATTAGCAAATCCGCAAAGAATGAAAGTGGACATAACAATTGATTTCTCATACATCAAATGCATACTATTCCCCATGTTTTTTAAATCGGCTAATTGCACATAAGCAACAAATTCGCTTGCTGCTAGTTTAATACCTAATAACTGGCCCACAAGGGTCATGTCTTCTTTGGCAACGCCAATTAACCACATTAAGGGGGCAAATAAATAACCCAAGATAAATTCTAGGGTCAATTCACTGTAAGGGGTATTTGCAGCAATAACGTCATTGAGACCTATCCAACCTCCTAGACCGCTTAATGCATCATTAACTAAGGCAAGTAAAGCGACAAAGACCAATAACATTGCCCCTACATTTACCGCCAATTTTAACCCTTGGGTGGTTCCATTTGTAATCGCTACAAGAATATTGCTGCCAAAGGTTTGATTTTCGATTTTAGTCTCGCTCACATGATCAATTACGCCTACCGGCGGAACAAGAATGCGAGAAAAAACTACTGCTCCTGGGGCTGCCATTACAGAAGCGGCAATAAGATGTTTTGTGATAATAATGCGTTGTACGGGATCATCTCCACCCAAAAAGCCTACATAAGCCGCGAGAACACTTCCTGCAACAGTGGCCATTCCACCCACCATAACAAGATAAATTTCAGAGCGCTGCATTTTATCTAAATAAGCCTTGATTAATAAAGGTGCTTCGGTTTGCCCTAAAAAAATATTTCCTGTTAGCGAAAGACTTTCGGCACCACTAATGTCGACCAGTTTGCGAAGGGCTAATGCTAAAAAACCTACGATCTTTTGAATTACACCTAAGTAATACAAAACAGATGTAATGGCAGAGAAAAATAAAATTACCGGAAGAACCTGAAAAGCAAAGATATAAGCGGTTTTAGATAAATCAACAATCTCTCCAAACAAGAAAGTACTTCCCGCAAGGGTGTATTCAATCACTTTGATAAAGAAGCCACCTAGCTGTTCAAATAAGCCTTGAATAAAATGTACTTTAAGGATGCAAATTCCAATAAATAATTGTGTGGCTAACGCCAGAATAACCGTTTTCCACGGAATGTTTTTACGGTTACTGCTAGCTACAAATGCAATAATCAAGAGAATAATAATACCCACACACCCCTTAAGGATAGATGTTAGGGATATTCCGTTAGAGGGGATAAATTCCATGTGGTTAATTCGAATAAATAAAATAGTCTTAGAGCGACAAGATACAATCTTGCTTTTTTTCACAGAAGAAAAAAGACGATTAACTGGCTCACAAAGTTGCTCTAATATTTTGTATATTCTTTAAAACTATACAATATGATAAAACTTGATAAGGTCATGCAGGATTTTGAAATGGCCACAGCGCAATTAAAAGAGATAGGAACTTGTATCACAATATTTGGATCTGCCCGAACGACTCCATCTCATCAACACTAGAAAGACACTGTTGCCATGGCAAAGGGTTTAGCCGAAGCAGGTTATGGAATTATTACTGGTGGCGGGGGTGGAATCATGGAAGCGGGGAATAAAGGTGCTTTTTTAGGGAAAGGACAATCCGTTGGCTTATCCATTTATTTACTTTTGAAACTTGCGCCAATGATTATGTCGATAATCCAGTAGGTTTTAATTATTTCTTTGCCAGAAAAGTCATCTTTGTTAACTATAGTTCTGCTTTTATTATTGCTCCCGGGGGAGTGGGAACCCTTGATGAGTTTTTTAAATTTTTCACCCATATGCAAACAGGAAAAATCAAAAAGCGCCCCATTGTTTTATATGATTCTTCTTACTGGGCTGCGTTGCTACAACAAGTTGCTACAACAACTAGAAGAAATGAAAGATTATACTATCTCTCCTAATGTCATGGATTTAATCGAGATAATAGACGATCCACAAGAAGCAATAAGCTATTTAAAACAGCATGTTAAAGAGAAATAGCATCATGATTTTAGCTTGAATCATTTCCCGTCTTTTAAAAAAAGATGTATTTATATCTTTTGTGATAGCCCCTCATAGTATTAGGGATCACCAAGATTTAAATACTGCCTTAATAAATTTTACTGTTTTATAAAGGTAAAATAGTTGTTCTCATTATAGGGAGATTCTTCTCCTTCTTCTGCTTCAATAGGAAGTCTAAATTCAATGAATGATGCACTAAAAGTAAGGGCTTCTTCTTCTGGAGTTTTGCATTATTGCTTAATCTTTTATAGCTCTCTTGAAGTCACCAAGTTACTATGAAGAGATAGATTTCAAGGGATGAAAAAAATCATCTTAGAGTTTTATTTATGGTAAATCAGATAAGCTAATTAATTCACGTCCACAATTGTAGTAGTTGAGGGTATTGTTTTTCTTAAAACTACCCCATTCATTTTATTGAGGAACTCCCCATTTTTTATTGACCACTTTCCATTGACAAGTACGTGAGAAATTCCTACAGGATACTGATGAGGTTGAATAAATGTTGCCTTGTCAATAATAGTATTTGGGTCAAAAATTACAAGATCTGCTTTTAATCCCTTTTTGAGCTGCCCTCTATTTTCTATTCCATAAGTTTTTGCAGGGAATAAGGTCATCTTATAAATTGCTTCTTGCAGGCTTAATAATTTTTTCTCTCGAACATATTTCCCTAATACCCTTGGGAAAGTTCCATAGGCTCGTGGGTGGGGGTGTCCTATTCCAGGGGAAGAAAGTCTTCCATCTGAAGCAATCATTGTTAATGGATGTTGCATGATTTTTTCTACATCTTTTTCCTCCATAGCGTGATAGATGCAGCTAGCACCTCCATTGCGTTGTCCTTTAATGACATATTCTGCTCCATTTTCAATGGTAGGTTTTTTCCCTTCCATAACAATCCACTCTTTCAGTGTTTTCCCCTCTAAGTCAGGTTGCCATTTTACTCGTGCAAATTGAATTCTATTTAAGTCTTCTCCTCCGCGATCATTCAAAATATTAAAAATGATTTCTGCCTTTATTTTAGCATAACTTTCCGGATTTGATAGTCTTTCAATAAATTTTTCTTGACCACCAGCTCTGGCCCATGCGGGTATTAATACACTTAGTCCAGTATGACTCGCAGCATAGGGATATTGATCCAGTAGGATATTTACGCCATCATTTCTTGCTTTATCTACTCTAGCTAGCGTTACATAACTTTTCCCCCACATGGGTTTTCCAATTACTTTGTGGTGGGTTAAAATAATAGGGATATTTGCCTTTTTCCCTATTTCTATGGTTTCTTCTATCGCCGGCATTATAGCAATTCCTTCATCGCGTAGATGGGTAGAATACACTCCTCCTTTATTGGCAACTACTCTCGATAATGCGATTACTTCGTCTATTTTCGCAAAATTTCCAGGCAGATATTTTAATCCAGTAGACAGGCCAAAAGCTCCTTCGTCCATTGCCTGGTCTGCCATTGCTATCATGCGATCAAGTTCTTTTTTTGTAGGCGCACGATTTTCTAGCTGCATTATTTTTTTTCTAATTTTATTATGTCCCGCCATGAATCCCATATTAATACCAACCCCTACTTGACTTAATGTGTCTAAAAACGCTGCAAAACCATATTGAAGAGGAACCCCTCTTCCATCTGGACCACCAATACTTGTGGTTACCCCTTGTCGCAATTGACTTTCTGAATTGGATAGCGCCAAAAGATTATCTAAAGGATCTAAATGCGTGTGCGTATCAATAAATCCTGGTGCTACAGCTGCACCAGCAGCATCTAGAATTTGAAGGGCATCTGCCTCACTAAAATTTCCCAGTCCAACAATCTTATCTGCTTTGATAGCAATATCTTGTCTTTGAGGAGGATTTTGTGTTCCATCATAAACAAGCCCATTTTTAATAATTAAATCAAAGGGGATTGAATTTTGACAATTAACCAAAAGCAGTGTAATGAATCCAAGGCTTATTTTTTTTAAATTGATTTTTAATTTCATAATAAATTTTTAAAAATTTTCAGGGAAGACGGTGGCCTCATAGCCCCACAATAACGGTAAGAAATAATAAACCATAATTACGATAAGAAATATCGAAAAAATATTGAGTAATAGACCGTTTCTAGTCATGTCTTTAATTTTTAGATATCCCGACCCAAAAACTACTGCATTAGGTGGGGTGGCCACGGGAAGCATAAAAGCACAAGAAGCTGCGATAGCAGCACTTACTAAGAGACTGTATGGGTGAACACCTAGTTGAAGGGCAATTGAGGTTAAAATTGGTAATAGCATGGCGGTAGTCGCTAAATTAGAGGTGATTTCTGTCAAGAAATTCACAAAAGCGACTAAAACTAAAATCATTAAAAATAAATTAAGTTGTTCAATGAAACTGATTTTTGCACCAATCCAAACAGCTAGACCAGACACTTCAAATCCTTTAGCTATAGCCATTCCTCCTCCAAAAAGAAGAATAATTCCCCATGGCATCTTAACAGCTTCGTTCCAGTGTAAAATCTTTTTTTCACTTTCCTTAGCAGGAAGGAGAAATAAAGTAATGCCAGAAATCATCGCAATAATCGTATCGTCAATAGCTGGAAAAAGGGGTTGCAAAATATAGGCTCTTGTCATCCAGCAAAATGCGGTTAAAGCAAAAACTACGGCTACCCACTTTTCTTCTTTTCTCATGGATCCAAGCTCATTTTTTAAACGAATAATTTCATCGTTTCCACCTGGGAAGGCGTCTATCCCTAATTTAAAGGCATAGCGACTAAGATAAATCCATGCAGTAAATAGTAGAATAATGCTAATAGGTAAACCAATCATTAGCCATTGCGTAAAGCTTATTTCTATGCCATAGGTTTCATTAATCACTCCTGCTAAAACTAAATTAGGTGGTGTGCCAATTAAGGTCGCCACGCCCCCAATAGATGCACTATAAGCAATGCTAAGCATTAACATTTTACCAAATGATTTTGTTTCACGCTCGCTTAATAAAGAATTGTCTTCTAATTGTTTGACTAAAGCGATCCCAATGGGTAACATCATTACAGAGGTGGCAGTATTTGAAATCCACATGGACATAAAGGCTGTAGCAATCATAAATCCCAAAACGATTTTTCTTATATCGGTTCCCATGGTACTAATGATATGTAAGGCGATGCGCCTGTGCAAATTCCATTTTTCTATGGCAATCGCTAACATAAACCCACCCATGTATAGAAAAATATATTTATGTCCATAGGCTGCTGTGGTGGAGGATAAATCAAGCCCTCCTGTCAACGGAAAAAGGATAATGGGAAGCAAGGCTGTAACACTAATAGGAACCACCTCAAATACCCACCATATCGCCATCCATAAGGTTAATGCTAGTACAGCATTAGCCGCTGGAGTTAATCCCATTAAAGGTTTAAATAAAATTAAGAGGAAAAAAAGCAATGGCCCTACTATTAATTGAATACTTTTTAGGGGAGATTGAAATTGCATAAATGATGATTAATGGGGTTTTATAAATATGAAATTACTGATTATTGTGTTGTATTTAATGAAATATATAATTATTAACTATATTTATTGTAAACTACAATTTATCTATATGAAACATCAAATCAAAATGATCTTCTTCCTTTTATTGGGAATTGCTCAATTAACTATGGCTCAAACGACCATACGGGGCGTTGTAAGCGACGCTAATGGACCTCTACCCGGGGCTAATGTTTTAGAACAAGGCACAACCAATGGGGTAAGTACAGATTTTGATGGAAATTTTCAAATTTCTGTCGCTCAAGGTGCCACCTTAGAAATCAGTTACACTGGATTTGTTACACAATATATCACTGTGAATAATCAATCCGATATAGACATAACTTTAGAAGAGGATACTCAATCTTTAAATGAAGTAGTAGTAACAGCATTGGGTTTTACAGAAGAACGAGATAAACAAGGATCAACTTCTTCTATTGTAAGTTCAAAAGCAGTTCTTCGATCTGGTGAGTCTACTTTAGCCAATGGTCTTAGTGGTAAAGCGTCAGGACTAAGGGTTTCAAGATCAAATGGAGATCCAGGAGCAGGAAGTGCGATTAGAATTCGTGGTGCTAATACAATTTTAGGTGCGAGTGAGCCTCTCATTATTGTGGATGGAGTACCACTTAATAACCAAACATCTTATGCTGGGGGTAATGATTTAACAGGAGGTAGAGGAGGAGGAGTTTCTCAAGGGTCTCGAATTAATGATATCAACCCTAGTGATATTGCTTCTGTACAGATATTAAAAGGTGCCTCTGCTGCTGCTTTGTGGGGGAGTAGAGCTGCTAATGGAGTTATTGTAATTACCACTAAAGAAGGACAGACTGGACAAGCAAAAATTAGCTATAGTTCAACTCTTTCATTCGACGAGGTTTCTGAACGTATTCCAATGCAGAATACTTGGGGTAGAGGAAGAGGAGGAAATCCTGCTCTTGGAACAAGTTCTACAAGAGAGAGTTGGGGCGATTATATCCCAGATAGATCAGGTGCTGCTAATACCGTTGATAATTCTGGGGGGTATTTCACTGGAGATAGTACAGGCACTGTATACTACCCTATTACTGAAATGAATTCAAGAGAGACTTTTGTTGAAAAGAACTGGGATGCCGTATTTAGAACTGGAATCTTTTGGCAAAACGATTTAAATATTAGCGGGGGAACTGAAGGAAACACCTATTTCTTTAGTCTTTCTAACTTACAACAAGACGGAATAATGAGGGCAGCAACCTATGACCGAACCAATATACGTTTCAACTATAGTGCTGATTTAAATAAGTATATTAATTTTTCAAATAAAGCGGCTTATACGTATACCAATTCTAATCGAATTCAACAAAGCTCAAATACTGCAGGAATTATGTTAGGCTTGCTAAGGACTTCACCAGATTTTGATAATACGGACTATGTTGGAACATATACTAATAGTTCTGGAGAACAATTTACAAGACGTCACAGGGCATATAGAAGAGGTCTTGCCAACAGTGCAAATCCAATTTATAACAACCCATTGTGGACATTATTTGAGCAAGAATCATCAACTACGGTCAATAGGGTAACTGTTACCCCGGAAATAACGATTAAACCAACAGAATGGTTACAGTTAATTGCAAGAGGGAACATAGATTTTGCAGATGATAAGAGGGTTTATTTCTTCCCAATAGGAACTGCCGGGGGGACCAGACTTAATGGTGCCTACCAGGAAGATGAAATCGCTAATCGCGATGTCAATTTTGATTTAATTGGTCGTGGAGAATTTGAAATTAACAATCTAATTGATTTAACTGCAACTGTTGGTTGGAGTTCTAATGATAGAACATACAATAGAAATTCTGGAACAATCACAGGATTCCTAGTTAACTCACTCAAACAAACTACTTCGTTAAATACTTCTGCAGAAGCTTCTGGCTATTCTAATTTTAAAACATTTAGAAAATCTAATCGCGGATATGCCATTTTGAATTTTGGAATCGCAGATGAATTATTCGTTAATTTAACAGGAGGTCTAGAGGCTTCTTCTACAATTAAAGGAACCTTTTTCTATCCGGCAGCTGATGTTGCTTGGAACTTTACCAATAGCGCGATAAATTCTGATTTTCTTTCTTTTGGAAAAATTCGAGCATCTTATGGTCAGGTTGGGGTGCAACCCTCTCCGCATAGATTTGAAACGCTTGCAGAAGGTGGCTTTGGTTATTCCACTTACAGTGATCCGATAAGTATAGATTCCTTTGGTGGAGGATTCCGAAAAGATAATAACCTTGGTAATCCTAATCTCAAGCCAGAGATTAAGACCGAATTTGAAATCGGAACAGATCTCCGCTTTTTTGATAATGATGTGTCCTTATCCATGACCTATTACAGCAATAAGATTGAGGATATTTTATTAAATGTAGATTTATCTCCTTCTTCTGGTTATGCCACTCAATATGGAAACTTTGGAGAAATGGAAAACCAAGGATTTGAAGTAGACCTAGGATGGAATGCAATTCAAAAACAAGATCTTCAATTAAATGCGAGTATAAATTGGTCCAAAAACACCAACGAAGTCACCGATCTCTTTGGAACGACCTCTATCGATTTAACGGGATATTCAGTGAGTTCTAGAGCAATTGTTGGACATCAATTGGGGGTTTTATTTGGGACTGGTTCACAAACGAATCCAGATGGTAGTTTTGATTTAGATGAAAATGGTTTCCCTCAAATTACCCCAAGTGAGGTAATTCTAGGAGATCCGAATCCAGATTGGCGAGGAGGCTTAGGTTTAAACCTAACTTACAAAAAATTTAGTTTAAACGTAGTTGTAGAGCATTCACAAGGAGGAGATTTTTCTCCAAGAACCTTACACGTCTTGAAAGCTTTTGGAACAACACAGGAAACTGCTGGACGGGTAACCTTATCTAACGATATCGTGAACTATGCAGGGAATACAATCCCAGCAGGATCAACTGTCAGGGGAACTATTCAAGATTTTGGAGGCGGAAATGTTTTACTAGATGAATCATGGTACCGCACCGGAATCGGAGGAGGTTTTGGTGATAATCAAGCTTATAACTTCTCTATCTATGATGCAACGTTTACAAAGGTTAGAGAACTATCACTTAGTTATACACTAGATTCGCCTGAATTAAAAGAGCGAATAGGCTTAAGTAATATTCGTTTTACACTTACTGGAAGGAACTGGATAAATATCAACGAAATACCTGGAATTGATCCGGAAACCAATCAAACAGGTGTTGGAAATGGTTTTGGACTTGATTATTTTACAAATCCTCAGACAAAGTCTACACTTTTATCAATATTATTTAACTTCTAATACTCGTAATTATGAAAAATATTCACAAACTAATATTTTTATCCCTTACAATAATCTTTACCTTTTCTTGTGAAGAAATAAATGAGGGAGTAAATGAAAACCCAAACGATATAATCGTTTCGGATGTTGAAGAAAGTCTCTTTTTAACTGGAGGAATGTTAGCAAATGTACAAGTCCAATCTGGTCACTTAAATCGGATTGCTGCTATGTATACAGGACAGCTCATAGGCTTTTCTTCTTTATATTCAAATATTTATGGACTCTCCTTATCCTCTGCAGAAGCAAATGGAACTTGGAATGCGGTCTATGTAGGAGTATTAACAAATATGCGTCATATTATTGGAAATACCGACAATGATTTATTGCGAGGAATTGCTATGGTAGTTGAAGCACATGCTTTTGGTTCAGCGGCTTCTATTTTTGGAGATATTCCTTACGGCGAAGCTGGAAATCCCGAAATTCAGGATCCTGCTTTCGATTCTCAAGTGCAAGTTTATACCCAAGTAATCGATAAATTGGATGAAGCGATATCTACTTTAAATGGAGCTAGTGCTGGTTCAATTCCAGAAGATATCTATTTTGGAGGGGATAAAGTAAAATGGATTGCTGCAGCGCATACCCTTAAAGCCCGTTTTTATCTTCACCAAAAGGATTATGCGAACGCATTTTCTTCAGCTCAAAATGGTATCTCCTCAGCAAGTGGAGATATGAAGTATCAGCCACTTGACCAACCCCAAGATAGTTGGAATTTGTTTTTTACTATCCTTGAAGGTTCTAGAGGTGGAGATATTGGAAATAGTGAGGGGGATACAGATAGTTTTTTAATTCAACTATTAGAGCCTTCCAATCCTTCTTCTAGAAATAATGCAAAGACAGATGAAACTGCACGTCACGGATATTCTATCGTAAATCCATCTAGTGGTAGTGCGAACGACGGAATTATAGCAAAGTTAGAACCTCAAAATTTGGTTACCTTCTTTGAAAATAAATTGATTATGGCGGAAGCAGCAGCTAGAGCTGGGACAGTAGCAAGTGGGTTACCTCATTTAAATGATGTTCGCGCTTGGTTGGACAGTGGGGGAAACCTCAATGACAACTATATTGGACAAAGCCATCGATATGACCCTTATGTTGAAGCAGATTTCGATGCTGGAGGTATTGAAAATACCGATAACGTAGCTGCTAAAACAGCTTTCTTGCGAGAAGTCATAGAAGAGCGTTATGTTTCTGGATTTGGAATGCATATGCCATTTAATGATGCTAGACGACTTAGAAAATCGGACAGTGCTTTTGCTGTTCCTTATGTATTAGTGAATGGCGACAGTTCTCAACCTGTTGAGCGTATGCCGTATGCTACAGATGAGTTGTTATCTAATTCTAATGCGCCTTCAGAAGATCCTGGGATTTTCACTAAAACACAAGTGAATCAATAACCTGATTAATGTAATTAAGGGCTTGAAATCTTTCAAGCCCTTTTTTTTTATAAAATTTAGAATGATAAACATAAAGTCTAAACGAAATATTGTTCTTTTTTTATGCCTAGTGCTAGGGATTAACTTTAGTTATGCTCAACGGAAAGAGCATATTCTGATGGTAGGAAATAGTTTTACTTTTTACTATAATTTGCCCACGACAATCGAACAATTTGCAAAGGCAAAAGGTTTGAAATGGAAAATTAATCAATCTACTGCTAGTGGTGCTACACTCAAACAACACTGGCAAAATAAAAAGGGACTCAAAACGACTCAACGCTTAAAGCGAAAAAAATATACCCAGATTATCTTTCAAGAGCACAGTACTTACCCAATAACTGCGCTAGATACTACCCAAAAATATTTTAAGAAATTAATAAGGAGTGTGCCTGTAAATACAAAAAAGTACCTTTATGCAACCTGGGCTTACCCAAAGCTGAAGAATAAGCAAAAAGAAGTAATAACATCTACTTCAATTGAAAAAGCTTTACAAACTGTTTCCCCTCAGTCTGAAATTACAATACTCCCTGTAGGAAGAGCCTTTGATCTTTTCCAATCAAGATACCCTAATCAAACGCTTTTTGCTTCAGATAAAAAGCATCCTAATCCTATTGGAAGTTATTTAGCTGCCTGTGTTATTTTTAGTAAAATAAGTGGTATATCCTCTCTTGGATTAGAACGTAGAGTAGCTAGCAAACCTAGAAAAGGGAAAACACTTTATTATTTTATTGTCGAAAAAAAAATGGCAGAAAACTGTCAACGTATAGCAGACCAAATCGTCTTTAATCACTAGCTGGGAAAGCATCAGAATAATGGTGCTGTAAATAACTCAAGATTATTGTAGCAAAGTTTTTTGAAAAAAGGATACGATCCTCACTTTCTTGCCTAAGATTTTGTCGATTGAGTTCCAGTTGTATGGCATCGACACCGCTTCTAGTTTTTGAACCATAGAGCTTAGTATTTGACCCTCCAGAAAAAAATGGATCACCTAAATTTGGCGCTGGATCTTGTGCAGAAGGGACACTGGGAAAACCCGCTAAACTTAAGAGGGTTCCCAAGGAATTTTCTCCAATAATTAATTCATTTAGACTTATATTTTTTGGATGGTTGTTTACCAAGCTATTGATAGAGGTTAATGAATTCTCTAAAGAACCATTTGTCGATAAACTTCTTAATTGTTCGCTGCTAAGTAAATATCCCAGTTCTATGCGTTGATTGGTGTGCCCATGCCCGTGAATATCAATCATTAAACCGCGATTATATTTCTCTACTATCTCGTTGCGGTAGGTCTCTATTTGCTGATGGAATTCACGCCAAAAATCGTTACTACTGTCGTCCTCACAATGCGATGTTTCCAAAGATCGATTTAAATCTACTTTGACACGATGTATTTTAGCATATACTATATAAGGTTGATAAGCTCTTTTTCTTAGTTCATTATCAATTTGGAGGGCGATGCCAAGGGTATATTGATCTTGTGTAATAACTGCTCCTTCACAGTCTCTATTTTCTATCCATTGGGGTTTTAAGTCTCCTCCGTGCGGTGCTACTAGGAGTAAGGGGATATTTCCTTTGCGAAAGATGATATAATCGTTCCAATCTACTTTTTGATTGTCCACTGTTTTTTCACAGCCGTAAATCAAAAGCCATCCAAGTCCCATTAGGCAGAAGTGTCTGAATAGCTTAAATGAATTTTTATCAGTCATAGCGGGCTATTATTTATGAATAAATGGATAATTCACTACTTTTCAAGATACTGTTTTTTTAGTTACTATTCCCTTGGAGGATTGATTATATATATCCTCGAGAATAATCTTGATAGGCCAGTAAACAAAAAACCCACAACTTACGTCATGGGTTTTCTTTTGCGGAGAAAGAGGGATTCGAACCCCCGGAGGTGTGACCCTCAACAGTTTTCAAGACTGCCGCATTCGACCACTCTGCCATTTCTCCTATGCGGTGGCAAATATACATTCCTTATTTGAGATAAGAAAAGTTTTTTTAAAAAACGATATGCCTATTTTTATGCTTTCGTTTATTTATGGAAATCATTACACAATACGGCCTTCTATTTTTAGTGGGAATTAGCGCGGGTATTATTAATACTCTCGCAGGAGGGGGGTCATTATTGACGCTTCCCGTGTTAATTTTTATGGGTCTTCCTTCTCATGTGGCGAATGGTACGAATCGCATAGCCATTGTTTTGCAATCATTTGTAGGAACTGCTGGTTATCGTTCAAGAGGGATTTCTACTTTTCCTTTTAATTTTTATTTAGGGATTGTGGCTTTCTTTGGTTCTTTAATTGGGGCGCAAATTGCGGTTGATATAGAAGGAGCTGTGTTCAACCGTATTCTTTCGATTATTATGTTAATCGTGGTGACTATTATTGTTTTTAAGCCAAAGATTAAAGACTTGAATCTATCAGAAAGATTAAGCGGAAGACATCTTGTCTATGCACTTATCGGTTTTTTCTTTATTGGAATTTATGGTGGATTTATCAATGCGGGTATTGGTTTTATTATAATTCTCTTTTTGAATAATGTCAATCGTCTTTCTTTGATTAAAACAAACGCCACTAAGGTTGCTTTAGTTTTTATTTATTCTTTAGGGGCATTAGCTCTTTTTACTTGGAATGACGCTGTAGATTGGACGTTGGGAGTTGTATTAGCCTTAGGGAGTGCAATAGGAGCGTGGTGGTCCAGTCGTTGGTCGGTTGATCAAGGAGAAGGGGTCATCAAAATTGCCATGATTATCATGGTAACTGCAATATCGATAAAGTTGTGGTTCTTTTAATAGTTGACGTATTCGACAATTTCTAAACCGTATCCAGTTATCCCAACCCGGGGTCCTTGTGAAGAATTTGTTATTACGCGCAATTTACTAATATGCAACTCGTGTAAAATTTGAGCGCCAATTCCAAAATCTTTGAGGTCCATTTTTAAGGGCGGTGCTTTTGTGACTGAATTCTTTCCTGTATCGCTATCTTTCAACTCTTTTATACGCGCTAAAAGATTTTCAGATTGTTGTTGTTGATTGATAAAGATAATGGCGCCTTTTTCTTCTGTATTAATCAATTTAAAGATTTCTTCTAGCCCCTTATCATTTGATCCGGTCAACATTCCTAATAGATCATTGCTGATTTGAGAGGAATTGATACGGGTAAGAACAGCTTCGTCTTGTTCCCAAGACCCTTTTGTCAAGGTGATATGCACTTGATTATTGGTGGTTTGTTGAAAGGCTCTTAGGCGAAATTCCCCAAATCTGGTCATGATTTCGGTATCCTCTCTTTTTAGGACTAAGCTGTCGTGTTGCATACGATAGGCTACTAAATCTTCAATGGAGACCAGTTTTAGATCGAACTTCTCTGCTACTTTCATCAATTGGGGTAAACGGGCCATAGTTCCATCCTCATTCATGATTTCAACAATGACTCCAGCAGCTTGTTTCCCAGAAAGGCGAGCAAAATCAATCGCAGCCTCTGTATGTCCAGTTCTTCTTAGAACGCCTCCTTCTTTCGCGATTAGTGGGAAAATATGTCCAGGTCGTGATAAATCCTGTGGACGAGTGCTAGGATCGACTAAGGCTTGAACCGTTAAAGCACGATCACTGGCAGAAATCCCTGTAGTCACTCCGTTTCCTTTTAAATCAACCGATACGGTAAAAGCAGTTTCCATGGGATCGGTATTGTTGCTTACCATGCGATCTAGTTGTAATTCCTTACAACGTTTTTCTGTCATGGGAGCACAAATTAATCCACGTCCTTCTTTGGCCATGAAATTGATAATTTCTGGATTAATATTTTCTGCAGCGGTCAAGAAGTCACCTTCGTTTTCACGGTTATCATCGTCAACAACGATAATGACTTCACCGTTTTTTACGGCGGCTATTGCATCTTCAATTTTATCTAATTTCTTCTTTCCCATAGCGATTTAATCGTGGCAAAAATAGTATTCTTAATTGAGCTAAACAGACTTTCTAACCAAACAATCAAAAAATCATAATCGATCAGTCCTTTGTCTGCTGAAGCTCGACGGGTAAGGTAAAGGGCAAAAGGTGCTATTACAAAAAGTGAAAGCCAGCTCCCTACAAATGGAGAAATACTGCTGTCTTCTGCTGCGTTTTTTCCAAAGAGACCTAAGTAGTGATAGGTAAGGAAGATTAAAATGGCTAATACCATGGGTAATCCTAAGCCCCCTTTTCTTATGATGGCGCCTAAAGAGGCCCCCACTAAAAACAAAAAGAATACACTAAAGCCTAGGGTGTATTTCTCATGCAAGCTGTTTTTATGTAGGTTGATTCTTTTTTGGTTGATAAAGAAATTTCTTTTTTTTGCCTCTAGATTTCTTTGCAAGCTTTTTATGCTGTTTTTAGCTACTCTTACAATTTGAGCGTGTTGATTGTAAAGAGAATCTCCCACAATTTTTAATGGATTGCTGTATTGTTTAAAAACGGAGTCTGAGGTTGGTTCAATTTCTTGAGTTTCTCTATAATTTATATCATTAGCAATACTTGTAGTCACAAAGTTTGAACCATAGACTTTTTGTTCTCCTTTAAATTTTATTTCTAAAGAATCAATGCTTTGGGTAAGCTCTTTTACCTTTTGCATTCTAAAAGTACTGGTGTATTTTTCTTCCCCTAGGTCAACATTGTTGAACTGAGATAAATCAATGTTAAGAACATATTCCTTAAAGGCCACCTTAGCGTGTTGAATCCTTTTTCGTTCTTGTACTTTTGAGGTATAAACTTCTTCATAGCGATTTCCATCAAAAAGAACCAATTGTAATTCTTGATCAATACTCGCACTTTTCAGCTCTCCTCTTTTGGCTTTTATCACAATGCGATTTTTATTATCTGAGGATTTTTCATGAATAATCACATCTTCCAGGAAGCGATTATCTTCGCCATACTTTCGGGTTACCTTGATGTTCATTTCCCCAATTTCGTTAAAGATCCCCTCTGTAATCGCGAGGGCAGGTTTTAACTTGGCTAAATTTCTACGCAGGTTAAAATATTTAAACTCTCCATAAGGGATAACATTGTTGGAGAAATAGTAACTCCCTATTCCTAAAAAAAAATGAAAAATAGTAAGCCCCAATAAAGCGCGCTGAAGGGAAATACCGGTTGACTTCATTGCAGCAAATTCATAATTTTCTGCAAAGGCTCCATAGGTCATAATAGACGCTAGCAATACCGATAGGGGCATGACTAGGGGGTAGAGTTTAGGAGAATAATAGGTTAAAAATTTTAAAATGATCTCTACATCTAAACCTTTTCCCGCAAATTCATCAATAAATAGCCAAAAGGTTTGAATGATGAAAATAAACATCAAAATAAAAAATACACTTGCCAGTCGAGTGAGGTAAGTAGTTAAGATGTAGCGATCAATTATTTTCACTATTCGTTGATATAATAATTAGGGTATTTTGCCGCGTTAAACTCAAAATAATTTTCTGGTAAGGCTATATTGAATTCCTGACTTTTTAGGGTTAGGGTGGTCAAGGTTTGATTTAATCCTACTTCTATCAAGCGATAGACTTGTAAACGATCTACATCGATTCCCAGCAATAAGTATTTCACCTCTTCAGAGGTTTCTGTGGGTAGTAGTTTGATGAACTGAATATTTCTTCCCATCACACGTTGTTGAATGTCCCATTCATAGCCATAACCTTCTTCATAAAAGGAGAGTAATTTTGAAGGATTTATGCTTACATCTTCTTCCTCTTCTGGGTAGCTTATCGTAATTTCTTCGTTTTCTGGAACAATGGTATAGGTTTTGTTTCCATCAAACAATTGTATCGCCTCTAGAAAAGATAATTTGTATTGATCTCCTGCAAGAGTGACATTCCCTTCCATTTCCTGTCTTATTTGTTCTTTTTTATTCTCAAGTACATAGGTGAAGTCAAAGCGAATATTCTTTTTACTTTTCATCTCTTTGGATACACGGTCTAATAAGTTTTTGCCTTGTTCATATCCCTGTGCAAAGGTCATGCTAGAGCAGAGCACTAAAAAGAGGAATGTTTTTTTCATAATTGAGATCTTATGCTTCATTATTCAATAATTGTTCCAAAGTAGTCAAGTCTGGAATAAGCACTTGACGGGCTTTACTCCCTTCAAAAGGGCCTACTATCCCTGCGGCTTCCATTTGATCAATAATTCGACCTGCACGGTTATACCCCAGTTTTAATTTGCGTTGTAATAAAGAGGCTGATCCTTGCTGTGCAGTCACGATTACTTCTGCCGCTTCGCGGAAGAGGGCATCGCGATCACTAGCGTCTATATCTAGCGCAGTACTTTCCTCGCCAATAAACTCTGGCAATAAGTGCGCTTCTGGATAAGCTTTTTGACTCCCTATATATTCAGCGATTTTTTCTACCTCTGGCGTATCGACAAAGGCACATTGAATACGGGTCAAATCATTCCCCTGGGTGTAGAGCATATCTCCACGTCCAATCAATTGATCTGCCCCACCACTATCTAAGATAGTTCGAGAATCAATTTTAGAGGTTACCCTAAAGGCGATTCTAGCAGGGAAGTTTGCTTTTATAATACCAGTAATTACATTTACAGAAGGGCGCTGGGTGGCAATAATTAAATGTATCCCAATGGCACGTGCTAACTGTGCAAGTCGGGCAATAGGGGTTTCTACCTCTTTCCCTGCGGTCATGATTAAATCGGCAAATTCATCTACCACGAGAACGATATAAGGTAAATAAGCATGGCCGTCGTCTGGGTTAAGTTTTCGCGCTTTAAATTTAGCGTTGTACTCTTTAAGGTTACGACACATGGCATTTTTGAGCAACTCATAACGGTTATCCATCTCAATACAGAGAGAGTTAAGGGTGTGAATAACTTTAGTATTATCTGTGATGATAGCGTCTTCTGCATCGGGGAGTTTTGCCAGGTAGTGGCGTTCAATTTTATTGTAAATGTTTAGTTCAACTTTCTTTGGATCTACTAAAACGAACTTTACCTCGGCGGGGTGTTTTTTATAAAGTAGGGAGGTTAACACTGCATTTAGCCCTACCGATTTTCCTTGTCCGGTAGCCCCAGCCATTAACATATGGGGCATTTTAGCTAAATCGACTACAAAGGTTTCATTGCTAATGGTTTTCCCTATAGCAATGGGGAGTTCCATCTCTGCCTTTTGAAAACGTTGTGAAGCAATCACAGAGCGCATGGAAACAATGCTAGGCTTTTGATTGGGGACCTCTATTCCCACAGTTCCTTTCCCAGGGATAGGGGCGATGATTCGAATGCCTAAAGCA
The DNA here is from genome assembly GCA_022424955.1 of Flavobacteriaceae bacterium. GTDB lineage: Bacteria > Bacteroidota > Bacteroidia > Flavobacteriales > Flavobacteriaceae > Arcticimaribacter. The sequence goes on along the minus strand of JAKMGK010000017.1, from coordinate 27,812 downwards.
GATAGGGATAAGGCAATATCGTCTTCTAAATTTTTGATTTTTGAAATACGCACTCCTGCAGCAGGAACAATTTCATATAGGGTCACGGTAGGGCCAATATTGGCCTTGATTTTAGCGATTTCTATTTTATAGTTGCGCAGGGTCTCAATAATTTTATTCTTATTGATTTCTAATTCATCTTCATCTATGGTGATAGAAGAACCGCCATAATCTTTTAATAAATCTAGGGTAGGGAACTTAAATCCACTCAATTCTAAAGTAGGATCAAAGGCACCGTATTTTTCTACTAATTCTTGCGATAGTGTTTCGACGACATCTTCTTGGGCGGCTGCTTTGACTTCTATTTTTAGTTCCTCTTCTTCGGCGTTTTCTTCGACCTTTGGTTTTTCTTTTGTGACAAGGGTTTCTTCTGCCGAAGGCAAGACAATTTCTATTTTCTCTTTTTCCGGATTATCTTCCTCTTCAGGATAGCGGTCTTCTACCGTTTTAAATACTTGACTTTCTTCTTCAAATGAATTGGCAGCAGTTTCAACGGTTTCTTCTTTAATAAAGTAGGGCTGGAGTTTAGAAATAATTTTTTCAGGAGTAATTTTTAAATGTAAGACCAAGGCCACCAATCCCATAAAGATAATTAATGCCCATAGGCCTATGGTACCAATATAATCTGTGAGCAGGGCACCTAATTCATAACCCATTTCACCCCCTAAAAAAGGGAAAAGCTTTTCTAATCTTGCCGCAATTAAAGCCACAAAAAGAATGTAATAAATGCCCCAGGTCCATCGCTGGACGATGGTTTTCTTTTGAAGGTTAAAAAAGAGGAACAATCCACTACTCAAGATAAGATAAGCAAAGATATAGGCTGCGATACCTACACCTTCATAAATCATTAAATGACTAATTTCTGCGCCTAGTTTGCTTAAGAGATTACTGCTTTCAATACTACGATTAGCTAATTGAGAGAGATTACTTTGATCTACTTTCCAGCTAAAGAAGTAAGAGCTAAATGCAATAATGAGCAGCACCCCAGTCAAAACTAAAAACCCTCCAAAGAGAATTTCTCTAGAACGCTTTTTTTGTGAGTCTTCCGTTTTAAATTTCGGGACTTTAGGTGCAGTCTTCTTTTTGGCCGCCATAAATACTCGCTTCTTACAAATTTACAAATTAAGATTGATATCTGCTTTTTAAATTCAAAAAGGCATAGGAAAAATTTGGGCAAAAAAAAACCCCTCAAAAGAGGGGATAGGTTTATTAATCTATACTGCCTTGAACCCGCTTCATGAAATTGTTGAGGGCTTCTTTTTTAACGACCCCGCTTTTAATTTCTTTATGGACTTCTATAGCACCATATAGATTCGAAATCATTTCGCCTAGTACATCAATTTCTTCCTCTTTAATACTAGAGAAATCACATAAGTGTTCTAGTACTTCAAGGGTTTCTTCTACATAGTCTTCATCGTTTTCTTCGATGAATTGAACCATGTGCTTAATGAGTGGCAGCTTCATCTACAAAGGTTTTAAGTACGTCAACCTTATTAGTTTGTACTTGATTTAACAAAGTTCCATTTTCGAATGCAGCAAAGGTAGGCAGGTTGCTTACATCTGCTAACTGTCTGGAATTTGGATTTTTCTCTGCATCGATCAAAACAAAGCTAATGCCTTCATTCTCGGTCGCCATTTTTTTAAATTTTGGCTTCATGATTCTGCAGTTACCGCACCATCCCGCCGAGTATTGAACAATTACTTTGGGTTGATTAGCGACAAGCTCTTGTAAGCTATCATCTTTGATTTCTTGCAACATAAGTGGGCGTTTTAGTTGTTGCTTAAGTAGCTTTGAACCCCTTTTCTGTCAGCATTCATCGCTTCTTTTCCCTCTTCCCAGTTCGCAGGACAAACTTCTCCTTTTTCTTGTACGTGAGTTAAAGCATCAATGATTCTTAGGTATTCATTTACATTTCTTCCGATAGGCATGTTGTTGATTCCTTCGTGGAATACAACTCCATCTTCATCAATAACATAAGTCGCACGGAAAGATACATTGTCACCGTCCACTAAGACAGCATCATTTGCTTCATCATAACGCTCGTTAGTGGTGTCTAAGATCCCTAGGGTTTTAGATAGGTTACGGTTGCTATCTGCAAGAAGGTTGTAAGTAACTCCTTCGATACCACCTTCATCTTTTGGGGTGTTTAACCATGCAAAGTGTACTTCTGCAGTATCACAAGAGGCACCAATGACGATGGTGTTTCTTTTATCAAATTCTGGTAAAGCAGCTTGAAAGGCATGTAATTCTGTTGGACACACAAAAGTGAAATCTTTTGGATACCAAAATAACAATACCTTTTTCTTGTTATCAATGGCTTCTTTTAAAACGTTAACAGAAATGGTGTCTCCCATTTCGTTCATTGCGTTTACATTTAAATCTGGGAATTTTTTTCCTACTATAGACATAACAAATTATTTTTTTTATGTCGCAAAAATAGCCTTTGTATTCTCAATAAAAGGAGAACAAAATCTCAAATAGTAATGGTGATATAAGCTATGCTTATGCTTTAGCTAAGGCCTTGATTTTAATACCGGAATAAGCATAAATTAAAGTCATTATTGGACTGAGCCAGTTGAAAATGGCAAAGGCAAAATATTCTCCTACACCTACCCCTAAAACACCCGATTGATAGGCACCACAAGTATTCCAAGGGATGAGTACCGAAGTCACTGTCCCAGAATCTTCAAGGGTTCTACTTAAGTTTTCTGGTGCTAATCCACGGTCGCGATAAGCTTGATCAAACATTTTTCCTGGGAGTACGATAGAAAGGTATTGATCTGATGCGGTCAAATTAATGGTGATACAAGAAGCCGCAGTTCCAGCAAATAGTTGGAAGGTGCTTTGCGCTTTTTCTAGCAGGGCACTACTGAGTTTTTGCAGTCCACCAATAGCGTCCATGGTGCCGCCAAAAACCATGGCACAGATAATGAGCCAAATGGTCCCTAGCATCCCTTGCATTCCACCAGAGGTAAACAGATCATTGAGCAATTCGTTTGAGGTGACAATCGCATTATCGACCGTGATGGCATTCATGATACCGCGATAAGCCGAAGTAACATTTAATTGTACTGCTCCAGCGGTTTCTAGAACTAAATGCGGTTGATATAAAAGGGCAAATACACCCCCTAAAAGGGTTCCAATCATCAATGCTACTAGGGGAGGAGCTTTGCGAACAATCATTGCGATTACAAGAAGTGGAACAATAAAAAGACCAAGGTTAATGGTAAAACGTTCATCAATACTATTCAGTAAAAGTTGTGTATCGGCTTGTCCGTTTGTTTCTTGAAAAAAGCCTAAAAATAAAAAAACGATCAAAGTGATAATGATACTAGGCACAGTGGTATAGGTCATATAGCGAATGTGGGTAAATAAATCTGTTCCAGCCATGGCGGGTGCCAGGTTGGTGGTATCACTTAGAGGCGATAATTTATCTCCAAAATAAGCTCCAGAGATCACCGCTCCGGCGACCATTCCTACGGGAATTTCAAGCGCTCGACCTATCCCAATTAAGGCAATCCCCACTGTCGCAGAAGTGGTCCAACTACTCCCAGTTGCTAGAGAGATAATCGCACAGATAATAATACAAGCGGGTAAGAAAATACTGGGATGCAATATTTGAAGTCCGTAATAGATCATAGCAGGAATAATACCGCTCAGCAACCATGTTCCTGCAAGTGCTCCCACAAAGAGAAGAATAAGAATCGCTCCAGTTGTTGATTTTAAATTAGCCCCAACCGCTTCAAGCATGACTTCATAGCTTACTTTATTGCGAAAACCCACTATAGCAGCCACCGCAGCACCAATCAATAAAATAAATTGATTTGATCCCCCTAAAGCATCATCGCCAAAAACAAAAACATTAAAAGCGAGTAATAGTACGAGAATAATAATAGGGAGTAAGGCTTGGCCTAAACTTATGGAGGGATTTTTTTGGGTCATATCAAATTCTTTCCCCCAATGATACGATTTTTTCTCTTATTTGGATTTTCCGCGTTGGGATTTATAGTGATAAAAAACCGCATTGATAAAGCCTAAGATCATGCCAATTCCAACAATAATATATACTATGGTAAATAGCTTCCCTGCCGTGGTTTGGGGAGAAAAATCTCCATAGCCTATGGTGGTTAATGTAATGATGGAGAAATACAAAGCATCAATCCACGACCAACCTTCTATGTAATGATAAGTTATGGTTCCAATAGCAAAAATTATTGCAGTAATGCCTAATAATTGACGATATTCTTTGTCCCGTAAAAAAGAGAGAATAATGGTAAATAAATACATAATAAAATGATTTGGTGATATTAATGTACAGTGAGTAAGATTAAAAACCAATTTTATTTCAGTGCAAAAGAAACATTTGTATTTTTGTCACTCAAACCAAATGCAAATGAGTCAATTTGATGTTGCCGTAATCGGATCAGGCCCTGGAGGCTATGTAGCTGCTATTCGTTGTGCCCAATTGGGAATGAATACCGCCTTAATAGAAAAATACAGTACGTTAGGAGGAACTTGCTTAAATGTAGGTTGTATTCCTTCTAAGTCTTTATTGGATTCATCGCATCACTATGAAGATGCGATCAAACATTTCGATACCCACGGAATTGAAATCCCAGGAGAGATCAAGGTCAACTTCGAGAAAATGATTGCCCGCAAGCGCGGTGTAGTCGAGCAAACGACTAAGGGGATAGACTTCCTTATGGAGAAAAATAACATTACTGTCTTTAAAGGCTTAGGGAGCTTTATAGATGCCACCCACATCAAGATTGAAGGAGAAAGTGATACCACCATTGAAGCCAAAAGTACCATTATTGCCACTGGATCAAAACCAGGTTCATTACCCTTTATCACCTTAGATAAAGAACGCGTAATTACTTCAACAGAGGCCTTAGAACTAAAAGAAATCCCCAAGCACATGATTGTTATCGGTGGAGGAGTTATTGGTCTAGAGTTAGGTCAAGTTTACCGTCGTTTAGGTGCAGAAGTTTCTGTGGTAGAATATGCAGATCGTATTACCCCGGTGATGGATAGTGCTGTATCGCGTGAATTGACCAAAGTGTTGAAAAAGCAAGGTGTGAAGTTTTATGTTTATCATGGTGTAAACAAAGTAGAACGCAAAGGAGACGAAGTAACCGTTACCGCAACAAATAAAAAAGGAGAAGAAGTGTCTTTTACTGGAGATTATTGTTTGGTTTCTGTGGGACGTCGCCCTTATACCGATGGCCTAAATGCGCAAGCCGCTGGGGTTCAAATTACAGAGCGTGGACAGATTGAAGTAAACGATCATTTGCAGACTACTGCCTCGAATATCTATGCCATTGGAGATGTGGTGCGTGGAGCAATGTTAGCCCATAAGGCAGAAGAAGAAGGCGTGATGGTAGCAGAAATTTTAGCAGGACAAAAACCACATATTGACTACAACCTTATTCCTAATGTAATTTATACTTGGCCAGAAGTCGCTTCTGTTGGAAAAACAGAAGAAGAATTAAAGTCGGCCGGGATACAATACAAAAGCGGTCAGTTCCCTATGCGCGCTTTAGGAAGAGCCAGAGCCAGTATGGATACCGATGGTTTTGTGAAAATCCTCGCCGATAAAACGACAGATGAAGTACTGGGAGTACACATGGTAGGAGCACGTGTTGCTGATTTAATTGCAGAAGCCGTAACAGCCATGGAATTCCGTGCGTCAGCAGAAGATATTTCTAGAATGTCACATTCGCATCCAACCTATGCCGAAGCGCTCAAAGAAGCGGCTCTTGCTGCGACAGACAATCGTCCTCTTCATATCTAATCCACGGCTTCTTTAGCAATTAGGCTTAAAAAAGAGTATTGACACCTCCCTATGTCTTGGGGTACAGGATTACGCTCGGTTTTTACGACTTCTATGGTGTAGCGAAAACCTGGGGTGTACTCAAAGCCTGCTATATCCTCATAAAAGTAAGTCCATTCTCCATTTGGAATGGCATCGCCCTCTTTGATGAGATAACACTCTTGCAGAATAAAGCCTTGACATTCCACTTTATAGCTTTCGATTAAGAGTCGTGTAACATTGGGTTACTCGCTTTCTGGAGAAGGACATGTTTGTAGGAAAATGAACAAGAAGAGGCACAGGTAATTCACTAGGGTATTATTTTATTTTTCTGGTAGAATTTTATCATTAATTGTGCCAAAAGTTCCCCTTGATCCTCTTGAAGAAAGTGTCCACCTGAGACCATTTGGTGATCTTGATTTTTTGTTCCAGGAATCAGCTTTTGAAACACTTGTTCGCCCCCTTTAGTAATAGGGTCTTGATCGCTAAAAAGGGTTAAGAAGGGTTTTTTCCATTGGCATAATATTCCCCAAGAGGCTTTATTGTTTTCACTTTCTGGATCGTTCTCTGATGTAGGGACCAATGCTGGGAAAATGCGTGCTCCTGCTTTGTATTCTTCTGTGGGAAAGGGCGCATTGTAGGCGGCTAAAATTTCTATAGAAAGATCTAAGGTTGTTGCACGTTGTAAAACCGTGGCCACATCAAATTTTGGACTAGTGGTGGCAAACTTTTGCCAATCTAAAAAGGCTTGCGGTGGGGTCACTGTTCCTGTGGGAAGCATGGTATTTCCTGCAACAATAGAGGCAAAGTTATCGGGATTTGCAGTCACTAAGCGCAACCCAATTAAGCCTCCCCAATCTTGTATAAAGATATTGATGTCTTTTAGTTGTAAATGATATAGCAACGCTTGCGTCCATTGAATGTGTCTGGCATAAGTATAATCACTTTGCTCACTGGGCTTGTCAGATTTTCCAAACCCGATCAAGTCTGGAACAATTACCCTTAAACCTGCGGCGACTAAACCAGGAATCATTTTACGATAGAGATACGCCCAACTGGGTTCTCCGTGTAAAAGAAGCACCACAGGACCTTCTCCTTCCGCTATATAGTGCATTTGTAAACCTTCACTTACTTCACAGTACTTTGGCGTGTAAGGGAAATCAGTTATTTGATCAAAAGCGGTTTCAGGGGTGCGTAGTATTTTCATCTTAGTTACAATTTATGCTTGTGTTTCCCGCCCATTCGACGGCTTCAATAAGTAGTTGTTGATATTGGGCATCTTGATAATAAGTGCCTTTATGTCCCATGGCGATATAAAAGACTTTGCCCTTTTTCTGGCAGTGATACCATACAACAGGATGATCTTCTCCCATACTCCATTGTTTGTCTTCATGTCCTCCAAACATGACTAAATTACTTTCGTCTAAATTATAGAGCACCGTACTACCATATTGCTTTGGACTTTCATAAAAGACATACCATTCGTCTTCCCATTGCCATTGATCGGAAAAATCTTTGGTAGCGGGGAATAAGCTATTGCCCATTTTATTTAAGGTGCCCACTTGGAATTGCGGTTGCATAGGATGATGCGAAAAGAGGGTGCGAATTACCTTTTTGTCATACCAGTCCCATTGGTGAGAATCATCTCCCGACCCGTGAATCCCCAAAAAGCCTCCTCCAGTTTCGATATAGTTTTTAAAAGCCTCACGTTGTGTGCCATCAAGGGTTTGCCCAGTGACATTGTTCCAAATCACCACATCAAAGTAAGAGAGTTGTGTTGCGTTGAACAAAGCACTATCATCAGAAACAGTAAGCTTCCAGCCTTGTTGTTGCGCTAATCGCGGAAAAACCTCTTTCGCCGCTGCAATAGCATCTATATGTACCCAGCCATTGGCTTTTGAGTAGAGGAGGACATTGAATTCGCTTTTATCTAGAGGGAGAGGTGAGGGCAGTGTATCAAGAGGAGTAACTAGGGTCTTTGCTGGAGCTTCTGCCCAGTTTTTTTGGATTCTTTTTGCGATAAAATAGCCCAAGTAAAGGACAATAAAAAAAATAAAGGCTTTTCTCATTTGGTAACTTTGCTCACTAAAAAGGTAAACAATTTTTTCCGATATTGATCATCGAGTAAAACAATTCCTGTACACAGCAGCATAAAAATAAGGGCCCCTATAATGCTTTCTGGGAAGGTCCAACTGTATTTAAAATACTTATATAGTCCAATGCCAAAAAGGCTGCCATAAAAGATAAAATAGTGGACGATATAGATTTCAAGGGTTTTACTCCCAACCTTTGTCCACAAGCCTTTTTTGAGGTAATCGTTGAGCAAGATAAATATCCCAAAAAGTAAAAAGACATCTCCGAGGCGGATAAATAAGAAGTTATTGTAGGCCACTTTTCTAAATAAATTAATACCCGTAAAAAACTCTAGGTCGATTAAAAAAGCGGAAGAGCGATGGATTAACCAATACCCCAAGGCTAAAAAACCAAAGCCCCAGGCCCACAGCTGTTCTGTTTTAGGATTAAATAAATAAGCGATAAAAGTTCCTATACAGACATAACCCAACCAGGGGAATAAATAGAAAACACCTTTATTCGCTTTAGTCAAAATGGCGGCTATGTAATTGGGTAATTCTGGAAAAGTCGTGTCAACATAAAGGGGTTGACTAATAAAAATTAGAATCCCTATGCCTAAAAATATCAACCCGGTCCAGTGTTGTAAAAAACCAAAAATTAAGTAAATGAGAATGATAAAACTCAGGCTTAAACCAATGATCTGTAATACATCTGGATAAAGAAAGGAGTTGTTGATTTTCCCATTGAATAGCATGGGCAAGTTTAAGCGCAAAAGATAGCCCCAAGCCAATAATTCTAGGGTGCGTTTTAACCCTTTTTTGATACGAGGGTTTTTCCAACCTTGAACCTTGGAGCGCAATAATAGAAAGCTAAAAACCCAGCCTGTAATGGTAAAAAAAACTGGAGCAGTAAAACCGCGACAATACAGCCAAAAGGAATAAATAGAATTATTGGGGTCTTTCAAAACAGGATCTAATAACCCACTGATAAAATGCCCTTGTAACATCATTAAGATCGCAAATGCCCGGAGTGCATCAATAAAATATAAACGGACTGGTTTTCCCATAGAGGCGATTCCTTTTACAAAGGAAAAGAAATGCAACTGGACTTCCTAATGGGAGGGGGAAGAGTTAGTTTTCTTTTTTTGGATGCGATATCATCCTCACATTTAAAATCAAAATATTGGTTATCATTGATTTTTTTGAAACCTCTACATTTGATGTCTATTTCTATATTCGCATAGTTTCTGATTAGGAAATCACCGCGTTTTATGGATTTTTTTTCTGCATTTGAGGTGTACAATTTAAAACTATTTTGGTCTTGATTTAATTCCTCCAAAATAAAGCCATTATCTATCGCTTGTTCATTAAATAATTCCTGTGCTTGAATTCCTGCTCGGAACCAGCCTTTTGAAAAATGCTCATATTTTTTAGAATCAGATATTTTTAATGGTTTCCAATGTTCCTCACCTTGATAAATTATAGAGTCTTTAGTTATGAAATCAATAAATGCAAGTTATTCAAAAGACTCAACATAATCTTTTTTTAAAATTCCATTTTCAATATTTGCAATGTGAAATCCCATTTAGTTGTTCATATGGTAGCTAACTATTGTATAAACCACATTATGTTGTTTATTTTACTTTTAATTTGCCTTTAAGTGTTGTTTAGCCTTCTTATTTTGACAGCTAAAGAATATTGTATCATTATTTTTAAATCTTAATGAATCAAAAGGGCTCGCTACCAAAAAGTAGTTGGGCATATGACGTTGAATATATTTTTTCAACATTAAGCCAATATTTTCAGAAAGGAGCGAAATTCTATCCTTCTTTCCTATGCCTCCTCCTACAAACAAATAGCCCTTTTCCCAAACGATATTTTGTAACCAAAGTATAATCAATTCTATATCAAAACTAAAAGGAACTTTAACAATGGATTGTTGATGATGTATGTCTGGGTCAAGCCGTAGGTTTTTCATGAAAGTAGAATAGATTTGGGATCAATTCTATATACAAGATATAAAATATTTTAAAAACTCTAGGGATGGGCTACCCTAGAGGAAGCAGCAAAAGGACTACCGCAGTTGATCCATTTTGGCTCGAATAAGGTCAAGACCTACATTCCCAATACTGCCCATATGACTGTGTTGGACGCTTCGATTGGGTTTAAAATTCCTCTTTTCGATCGCTTGCCCTAGTTCCCTATAAGCATCGCGAAAGGGTTTTCCTTTCAGAACCTCCTGGTTTAAAGTATCTACACTAAAGAGATAGTCGTATTTTTCTTGGGCAGTAATGTCTTTGCTTACTTGAATATTGGGTAAACTAAAGAGTAGTATTTCTATACAGGCTTTAAGGTCTTGTATCGCTTCGATGATGGGACCTTTGGCTAATTGTAATTCTCTGTGGTAGCCACTAGGGAGATTGGTGGTCAATAAAGCCAACTGATTGGGTAAGGCCTGTAAGCTGTTACATTTCCCACGAACCAATTCAAAGAGGTCTGGGTTTTTTTTATGTGGCATAATGCTTGACCCAGTGGTAAGATCGTCTGGGAAAGAGATAAAATTAAAATCTTGTCCCATGTAAAGGCATACATCCATAGAGAATTTAGCCAGTGTACTCCCAATAGCAGAGAGGGCCATGGCCGTACTCTTCTCTAATTTTCCACGGCTCATTTGTGCCGCTACAGAATTCACTTTAGGCTGTGCAAAATCTAAGGCCTCTGTGGTAAAGGCACGATCAATTGGGAAGCCGCTGCCATAGCCTGCAGCACTGCCCAGCGGGTTTTGATCGGCGATTTTGTAAGCACTTTGCCAAAAATATAGATCGTCGATTAAACTTTCTGCATAGGCAGAAAACCACAAGCCAAAAGAAGAAGGCATGGCCAATTGTAAATGGGTATAGCCCGGAAGGAGTTCCTTTTCATGCTTTTCGGCCAGGGAGAGTAACAAATCAAAAAGTGCTATAAGCTGAGACTTAATTTCTCCTAATTCGTATTTTAAGTAGAGGTGCATGGCCACCAAGACTTGGTCGTTTCTTGATCGAGCCGTATGTATTTTTTTTCCTACATCGCCTAAACCTTCGATCAACATATACTCAATCTTAGAGTGCATGTCTTCAAATTCTGCTTCTATGGTGAAGTTTCCCTTTTTAGCTAGTTGTAGAATTTTGCTGAGTTCAGTCGTGAGTTGCTCTGCTTCTTTTGGACTAATCAGTCCAATTTTAGCTAACATATTGGCATGAGCAATAGAGGCTTGACAATCATATTCTGCTAAAACCAAATCGTATTCGCGGTCTTTTCCCACCGTAAAATGATCGACTTTCTCGTGGGCAGCCGCCCCTTTTTGCCATAGTTTCATACTAAAGAATTTTCTTTAAAAGTTGAATATACAAATCAATCCCTTCTTCTATTTCGCTCACATAAATAAATTCGTTTGCGGTATGGGAACGGGTCGAATCTCCTGGCCCTAATTTAAGCGAGGGGCAACTTAATTTTGCTTGATCAGAAAGGGTAGGGGAACCATAAGTGCTTCGCCCTAATTCAATTCCTGCTTGTACTAAAGGGTGTTCGGCTGGAATGGAAGAAGAGTTTAAGTTTAAGGAACGCGGTGTCATGATTAGTGGAGCGTCTTTTTGCAATAATGCTGCAATTTCTGTGTTGCTATAGCAATCATTTACCCTAACATCAATGACTAAGTCCACTGCTGCAGGAACTACATTGTGCTGCTTCCCAGCACTAACTTGAGTCAAGGTTAATTTGACAGGGCCTAGTACCTCAGATTCTTTTTCAAAGTCAAAGTTGCTTAACCATTGTAAAACTTCTGGGAGTTTTAAAATGGGATTATCTGTATTGGGGTGGGCTGCATGACTGGCCGTTCCTTCTACTTTTCCGTCAAAAACTACCAAGCCTTTTTCGGCTATAGCGAGTTGCATCAAGGTAGGTTCTCCTACTATGGCTACATCAATAGGGGGAAGCGTGGGTAAAAGACTGTTAAGTCCATTAGGTCCAGAGCTTTCTTCTTCGGCGGTAGCCGCTAAAATTAAATTGTATTGTGGATTGGGGTGATCGTAATAATGGGTGAACAAGGCAATTAAAGAAACCAAAGCCCCTCCCGCATCATTACTTCCTAAACCGTATAATTTTCCGTCTTCAATATGGGAATGAAAAGGATCTTTGGTATAGGCCGAGTTTGGCTTTACCGTATCGTGGTGGGAGTTGAGGAGTAGGGTAGGCTTGTTTTTATCAAAGGCCTTATTCATAGCATAGACATTGTAGCCTTGCTGTTGAAAAGGAATATTGTGTTCTTTAAACCATTGTCCAATTCTTGCCGCTGTCTTGTCTTCTTCACTTGAAAAAGATGGAATGGAAATTAAATCTTGCAATAAGGCAATTGCTTTTTCGCTTAAGGTTTTCATTAGAGGGTGATTGAGGTATAAGGAATGTTTTGGTTGATCATATTTGTTGCGCCAATGGCGACTTCATTTACACCAGCATGGAGTGCGTCAAAGGTATTGTGCAACTTGGGTAGCATCCCAGCAGCAATGGTGTTGTTGAGAAGCAATTCTTGATAAGAAGCTCGATTGATATTTTCAATCAATGAGTTAGGGTCATTGAGGTCTTTCATTACCCCAGGGAGTTCAAAGCAATAGCTTATTTTGACTTCAAATTCTTGGGCCAAAGCTTTTCCAATTTCTGCCGTAATGGTGTCTGCGTTAGTATTGAATAATTGTCCTTTTTTATCATGAGTTATCGCACAGCAAACCGGACTAATATTTTGTTCTAATAAATGCTGAAACCATGTATTATTGATTTTTTCGACATCTCCTACAAAACCATAGTCAATGGCTTTCACTGGGCGTTTTACAGCTTGTATGGCGTTAGCATCTGCCCCAGAAAGTCCCAGCGCATTGCAGTTCATTCCCTGTAATTGTGCCACAATGTTTTTATTGACTTGTCCGGCATAGAGTCCCGTGATCAATTCTAGGGTCGCAGCATCTGTAATGCGTCTTCCATCTTTTATTTGAACGGGAATACCTAATTTTTCCGCCCATGCAGTGGCTTTTTTTCCTCCGCCGTGCACCAAGATCTTTGGTCCCTTTAGCGCAGCAAAATCCTTTAGAAAAGGCAAGAGTTTGGCTTCCTCTTCAATAATGGCTCCGCCTATTTTGACAATATTCAATTTAGGCATGATCGAGTAAGGTTTTTAAGACAGCTTGAGCGGCAAAGGTTCGATTGTTCGCTTGTTCAATTACGAGAGAATTTGGCGAGTCTAGCACTCCGTCTGTAACGACAATGTTTCGTCTTACGGGCAGGCAGTGCATAAATTTGGCATTATTCGTTAAAGCCATTTTTTCTTCGGTGAGGGTCCATGCATTGTCTGTGCGCAGGATTTGCCCGTACTGACTGTAAGAACACCAGTTTTTAGCATAGACAAAATCAGCCCCTTTTAAGGCTTCTTCTTGATTGTGTATCACTGGAATCCCTTTGGTGATATTCTTATCAAGATCATATCCTTCGGGATTAGTAATTACATACTCTGCGTCTTGATATTCCATCATTTTAGTGAAAGAATTTCCCACTGCGTGCGGAAGTGCTTTGGGGTGAGGTGCCCAAGTTAGTACCACTTTAGGACGGTGCAAGGTTTTGTGTTCTTCTAGGGTCAATGCATCGGCTAATGCTTGAAGTGGGTGTCCTGTAGCACTTTCCATATTAATCACTGGAATATCGGCATATTTGGTGAAGCTATTCAAAACAATCTCTGCTTCGTCTTGTGCTTTATCTGTCAAAGAAGCAAAAGCGCGAATAGCGACCATGTCACAGTACTGAGAAACCACCGCGGCAGCTTCTCTAACATGTTCAGATCGAATGCCACGCATTTGGGTTCCGTCTTCAAACTCTAGGGCCCAGGCTTCGTTAGAAAAATTCATCACCATGGTAGAAAAACCTAACTGCTGTGCTGCCTTTTGTGAGCTTAGACGAGTGCGTAAACTGGGGTTAAAGAATAATAAACCTAAAGTTTTGCGTTTCCCTTGTGCTTCAAATTCATAGGGGCTTTGCTTGAGCGATTTTGCTAAATCCACCGCCGCTTTAAAGTTGGGTAAATCCTTTAATGTGATAAAATGTTTCATGCTTTTAGGGTATTAATGGCTTCTTCCAATTTTGTAAAGAAAAAGTCAATATGTTTTTTTTCCACCGTTAAAGGGGGTAGGATACGCAATAGTTTTTTATTGCTACTCCCACCAGTAAATATATGATGCTGATAAATCAATTCTTTCCGCAGTGGCCCTACTTCAAAGTCAAATTCCAAGCCTAGCATTAGACCACGCCCTTTGATTTGTTTAACCGCAGGAATTTTCTTAGCTGACTGAATAAAGTATTCGCCTAGTTCTTTGGCGTGCTTTTGCAACTCCTTTTCTTTTAAAACATCAAGCACTGCGAGCGAAGCAGAACAGGCCAGGTGATTCCCCCCAAAGGTGGTTCCCAACATCCCATATTTTGCTTCAATATCGGGATGAACTAAGATACCCCCTACAGGGAAACCATTCCCCATCCCTTTTGCCATAGTGATAATATGGGGTTCGATGCGATATTCTTGATAGGCAAAAAAGGTTCCCGTACGGCTAAAACCTGCTTGAACTTCGTCTGCTATTAAACAGCTGTTATATACTTTACATAAACGATCCATGGCATAAACAAAATCTTCGCTGGGTTCGTCTAATCCTCCTACTCCTTGTATGGCTTCAAAAATCACGGCACAAACATCTCCTTTTTTGAGTTCTGTCTCTAGCGCTTTTTCGTCGTTAAAAGGCAAGAAAGTTACTTCTTGTTGTAGGTTTAGTGGCGCATTGATATTGGCATTATCTGTTGCTGCTACTGCAGCCGAAGTCCTTCCGTGGAAGGCATTGTGAAAGGCAATAATGCGTTTTTTCCCAGTGACAAAAGAGGCTAGTTTTAGGGCGTTTTCGTTCGCCTCGGCACCAGAACTGCACATAAATAATTGATAGTCGTGACAGCAAGAGTGTCCTCCAATTGCGTTCGCTAATTCTTGTTGTAGGGGGTTTTGTACTGCATTAGAGTAAAAACCAATTTGATGCATTTGATGGCTAAGGCGTTCTAGGTAACGCTCCTGTCCATGACCAATAGAAATCACTGCATGCCCGCCGTATAAATCGAGGTACTCAGTTCCTTTTTCGTCATAAACATAGACATCTTTCGCTCGGACAGGCGTAACATCATAAAGGGGATAAACATCAAAAAGTTTCATATTACTGTTTTGAGATTTCGTTGATTTTATTGAAAGAAGCAACTAAGCCTTGAATTAAAGACGAGCTTAAACCTTGGTGTTCCATCTCATTTAATCCTGTGATGGTACAACCTCTTGGCGTAGTTACTTTGTCAATTTCTTGTTCTGGGTGCGTATCTGTTTCAATCAAAAGACTAGCTGCTCCTAGGGCAGTTTGCATAGACATTTGCATGGCCTCTTCTGCATCAAAGCCCAATTGTACTCCCCCTTGGGTTGTTGCGCGAATTAAACGCATCCAAAAAGCAATCCCACTGGCACAAATAACGGTAGCGGCTTGCATGTGTTCTTCTTCAATTTTGATTGTTGTACCTACGCCATTAAAAATGGCAGAAGCGATATCAATTCGCTTTTTTCCAACTTCATTACTACAGAGGCAAGTCATCGATTTCCCTACAGAAATAGCGGTATTTGGCATAGCGCGAATAATTGGAATTTCGGTCCCTAGTATGGCTTCGATACGAGCAATTTTAAAGCCAGTGATGGTAGAAATAATTAAGTGATTTTCGTTGAACAAATCTTTTACTTCGTTCAATATTCCTTCCATTTGACTGGGCTGCACGGCAAAGATCAAAATATCAGAATTACGCACGGCTTCTTTGTTGTCTGCAGTAACGTTCACCTGTTTGGATTTATTCCAGTCTGCAAGACTGTCAGGATTCCGTTTTGTTAAATAAAGCGTCGTAATGGTATTATTGACTAAAAGTCCTTTAGCAATACTTAATCCTAAATTTCCAGTTCCTATGATGGCTATTTTCATAATATTAAAATATGGAGGTTTTTAGTTGAAGTCCCAGGTTTTCTTCCCACCCCATCATAATGTTGAGGTTTTGAATGGCTTGTCCAGAGGCTCCTTTGATTAAATTATCAATAACAGAAGTAATCAACAACTGCCCTTTGTGTTTGTGTAAATGAAGAAAGCATTGGTTTGAATTGACGACTAACTTTAGGTGAACCTCTTTTTTAGCTACTTGGGTAAAAGGAGCGGCTTGATAAAAAGTTTCGTATAACGTATAGGCTTCTTCTATTGTCCCATCAAATGCGGTATATGCTGTGGCGAATATCCCTCTCGTAAAGTCCCCGCGTTGTGGTAAGAACAAGAGGTCAGTGTCTTCTCCCTGCGCTTGCTTTAATGTTTCCCCAATCTCTCCTAAATGCTGATGGGTAAAAGGCTTGTACCAAGAAATATTATTATTTCTCCAGCTAAAATGACTGGTGGCAGAAAGTCCCACACCGGCGCCCGTACTTCCCGTTGTTGCATTGATATGGACAGTATCTTTGATTTTTTTGGCATTCGCCAAAGGGAGTAAAGCCAGCTGTATGGCCGTGGCAAAACAACCTGGATTAGCAATAGAAGTTGCTTTTTTTATCGCTGTACGATTGATTTCTGGGAGGCCATAAACAAATTCTCTTCCGCCGAAGTGAGCATCTGCTTTTAAGCGAAAGTCATTGCTTAAATCAATGATGATGGTATGACTTGAAAAAGTATGTTGTTCTAAAAAGGCCGAAGAATTTCCATGCCCTAAACACAAGAACAGTACATCTACCACTGTATTGACTTGATCGGTAAAGGCAAGGTCAAGCTGCCCTAAAAGATCTTGGTGGGTATCGCTAATGGGAGTGCTTGGGCGAGTACTGCTGTACACAAAGTCAAGGGTTAAGGCTGGGTGATTAATAACAAGCCACATTAATTCTCCGCCGGTATAACCTGATCCGCCTATAATACCTACTGTTTTCATTGTTTTTTATTGTTTACAGATCCGTAAATTTTATGTGCGTTTGCAGTGATTTTGATAAAACCTTTTGCGTCGTCTGCCGTCCAGCCTTTGTTCATCTCACCATAGCTACCAAAGGAAGCGTTCATCAAATCATTAGGAGAATCGACTCCTTCTAATTCAAAACGATGCGGATGTAAGGTGACAAAAACTTCTCCATTAACCGTTTTTTGACTGCTTTCTAAAAAGGCTTCAATATCGCGCATTACTTCATCGAGGTAGTTTCCTTCGTGTAATTGCATGCCATAAAAGTTGGCCATTTGTTCTTTTTGAAATTGTTGCCACTTACTTTGGGTGTGCTTTTCTAGCAAATGGTGGGCTTTAATAATGATCATGGGGGCTGCAGCCTCAAAGCCAACGCGCCCTTTGATCCCAATGATGGTATCTCCCACATGAATGTCACGACCAATGGCAAATTCCTTAGCGAGTTCTTGTAGCTGTTGAATTAGGCTAACCGCGTCTCCACTTTTCCCATTGAGGGCAACTAGCTCTCCTGCTTTAAAAGTTAAGATAATTTTCTTTGGAGTATACTCTTTTAGGGGACTGGGATAGGCAGTATCTGGAAGTGCTTGATGAGAGGTGAGGGTCTCACTTCCCCCTACACTAGTTCCCCATAAACCCTGGTTGATGGAGTATTGCGCTTTCTCCCATGAAAGTGCTATGCCTTGGCTTTTGAGGTAATCTATTTCTGCCTCGCGGGAAAGTTGTTGGTCACGAATGGGAGTAATGATTTCTATACTGGGTGCAAGTACTTGAAAAATTAAATCAAAGCGAACTTGGTCGTTTCCTGCACCGGTACTTCCATGAGCGATATATTGTGCATCAATGCTTTTTGCATACTCGATTATTTCGATGGCTTGCACAATACGTTCTGCACTTACCGAGAGCGGATAGGTATTGTTCTTTAACACATTCCCAAAAATCAAATACTTGACAATTTTATCATAAAAAGATTGTAAAGCATCGATAGAGCGATAAGTGCTCGCCCCCATGGCATAGGCTTTTTCCTCTTGCGCTTTTATTTCTTCTGCAGAGAATCCACCTGTATTCACACTCACCGCATGTACTTCATAGCCTTCTTGAGAAAGGGTTTTTAAACAGTAAGAGGTGTCTAGGCCACCACTATAAGCAAGGACAAGTTTTTTCATTTTTTATTCTTTTTAAATAGGCCACTCAAAAAGCTGGTGGTTTTAGATTCGGTTTGTTTTTTTTCGTTTGGATCATGCAACATCCCAGTACACAAGCAAAGCTTTCGCTCGGTGCGCGTAAGGACATCAAAGTTTTTACAGGTCTGACAGCCTTTCCAAAATTCGGGATCATCTGTCAATTTAGAGAAATGAAC
Source organism: Flavobacteriaceae bacterium (assembly GCA_022424955.1). GTDB lineage: Bacteria > Bacteroidota > Bacteroidia > Flavobacteriales > Flavobacteriaceae > Arcticimaribacter. The sequence continues at coordinate 9,474 of JAKMGK010000017.1, read as the reverse complement.
GGGTTTATAGCCCAGTTCATAATTAATTTTCATTACAGCTTGACCCGTTGTAATTCCAAATATTTTTGCACCTGGAAATTTTTCAAGGGAAAGATCAAAAACATGTTTTTTAATTCTTTTAGCCAGGCCTTGACCTCGAAAAGCGGTAGCGACAATTAAACCCGAGTGGGCGACATATTTTCCATGTCCCCAAACTTCTATATAACAAAATCCGGCAAAGGTGTTTTCTTCAAAAGCAATAACTGCATTGCCATTTTGCATTTTTTGAATAATATATTCTGGGGATCTTCTAGCAATACCCGTCCCACGATCTTTAGCCGATTCTTCTATCGTAAGACTGATGGTTTTTGCGAAATGTATGTGTTCTGGACCCGCGATGACAATTTCCATGGGGAGAAGTTTGTGTTAAATTAAAAATGTAAAAAAGTGGATTGTTTTCGGAACCGGACTCACCTTAGTTCCATCAATGTATTAGACCCCCAAGGGGCGGCGAGTGCGCGGGCGGCGTGGAAAAGCGAACGAAATGTTAAAAGTTGTTTTCATAATACATTGCAAAAATGGGGGTTTTTTTTGGGTTGAACAAATCCAATGATAAAACTTCGCCTAAAATGCCTTTTTAAAACATTATCTTTGACATGTGTTTGAAATCGTACAAAATCAATTGGATCAACAACTCAAAGGAGTTGTAAACCCCCGTCTTTTACTCGCTTGTAGTGGGGGAGTAGACAGTATGGTTTTGCTCCATCTATTAGGGCAAACAAACTATACTATCGCTGTTGGCCATTGTAATTTTTTATTGCGTGATGAAGTCAGTGATGGCGATGCGGCCTTTGTTTCTGCCTATTGTGCTACGCACAATTTGCCTTATTTTCAAGCCACATTCGAAACAAAGAATTATGCCAAAACAAAGGGTGTTTCCACCCAAATGGCGGCGAGAGAATTGCGCTATCAATGGTTTGATACGTTAAAAGCTGAACATGATTTTACCCATTTACTCACCGCACATCATCTAGACGATCAATTAGAGACTTTTCTCATCAATTTAGGAAGAGGAAGTGGAATAAAAGGCTTGAGCGGAATTCCTAATCATCTCATTATACGTCCTTTATTAGCGGTTACTAAAGAGGTTATTTTGGCTTACGCCAAAGAAAACAATATTTCTTGGCGAGAGGATGCCTCTAATGCTGAAGAAGATTATTTGAGAAACCAATTGCGCCATCAATTGATTCCAAAGTGGAAGGCGATACAGCCTAAGCTGATTGAACAGCTTGATAAAAGTCAGCAGCAATTGCGTTGGGCAGAAGAAGCGCTGGCCTATCACTGTGAAGTATTTAAATCGAATCACTTTATCGCAGAAGGAGATCAAATGACCATTTCCATTGAAGCTTTAAAAGCGTTAAAACCCTTAGAACACTACTTGCATGCCTTGTTTTCTCCTTACGGTTTCACCCATTTTTCTGATCTAAATGCCCTTTTAAATGCACAAAGTGGAAAGCAGTTATTTTCTACGACTCATCGTTTGTTAAAAGACCGAATGAATCTCTTACTTACACCTGTAGCAAAAGTGGAAGGCTACGAAGTTTATCATTGGACACCCACAGAAGATCTTAGCTTTCCAATCAATTTAAAAATAATAGATGCTATTAAAGAAAATAGGCAGGCTGCAATTTTAGCAGTTGAAGCGTTAAAATATCCTTTAATCCTTCGTAAATACCAAGAAGGAGATTATTTTTACCCTGTGGGAATGAAAGGAAAAAAAAAGCTGAGTAAGTTTTTTAAAGATCAAAAATATTCCTTGCTTGAAAAAGAACAGCAGTGGTTATTGTGTTCTGGAAGTGAAATTGTTTGGGTAGTAGGTCAACGTGTTGACGCCCGCTTTGCCGCCACTTCCAAAACGCAAAATCCACTTAGAATTATATGCGATTGAAAAAGCTCATCCTATTTTTACTGACTTGCTTGCCCATGATGGCAATGGCACAAACGGAAGAAGAACCGGTAAGATGGACCACTTCTATTGATCGAATTTCTAAGGACGTTGTAGTGCTTCAATTTGATGCTACTATAGCAGAGAATTGGCATTTATATTCCCTAGAAGAGTTTATCGATGGACCGCTACCTACAGAATTCACCTTTGTCTTTGATTCATTAAAAATCCAGTTAGATGGGGAAACCACATCAGGCATTCCAAAGAAGGCTTTTGACGAGATTTTTCAAATAGATTTACCCTTTTTTGATCAAGCAGCACAATTTAGTCAGCAGTTTAAATTATTAGACCCTAATGCCAAAAAAATAAGCGGAGAAATCAACTATCAAGCTTGTGATGACCGTGTCTGTATCTTTAGAACAGAGCCTTTTACCCTCATGTTAGATGGAAGTGAAGCTAAAATAGAAGACATTGCCTTAACAGAAAAGGATATAAAACGTTCTGAGGCGCTTACACTCAACTTAAAAAACAAAGAATATCTTACCGATGGTATTGAACAAAGTGGGGATAATCCTCCCTTTTTCAATCTATTTCTACTTGGCTTTTTAGGGGGATTGATTGCTCTATTAACCCCTTGTGTTTTCCCTATGATTCCATTAACGGTTTCTTTTTTCTTAAAGCAAGGGAAGGGTTTACGACATGGAATTTTTAATGCGCTGTTGTACGGTTTTTTTATAGTAGTAATCTATGTAATACTAAGTCTACCATTTCACTTTTTGGATTCTTTGAATCCAGAAATTCTTAATACTATTTCGACTAATGTTCCGCTTAACTTAGTTTTCTTTGGAGTATTTGTCTTTTTTGCCTTTTCTTTCTTTGGGTATTACGAGCTAACACTCCCGTCTAGTTGGGGAAGTGCTACTGATGAAGGCTCAAATCGTAATGGAATAATAGGGATCTTTTTTATGGCCCTTACTTTAGCCATTGTCTCCTTTTCTTGTACAGGTCCTATTTTGGGAAGCTTGCTTGCTGGGTCGTTAACCGCAGAAGGTGGTGTAATGCAACTCACTGCTGGGATGACCGGTTTTGGTTTCGCGCTAGCGTTGCCCTTTGCACTTTTTGCGCTTTTTCCTAATGCTTTAAATGCCTTGCCAAAATCTGGTGGTTGGATGACTACCATCAAGGTTACCCTAGGCTTTTTAGAACTCGCTCTCGCTTTAAAATTCTTATCGAATGCCGATTTAGTTTCCCATTGGGGTTTATTAAAACGAGAGGTATTTATTGGGATATGGACGCTTTTGGCCTTTGGACTTACTTTATATCTTTTTGGGATTTTCCGTTTTCCACATGATACAAAAGGACCCTTGTCTAAAAGTCGATATGTCCTCGCTGGATTGTCACTTGTTTTAACCTCCTATTTATTCTTAGGTTTAGTCTCTAAAGAAAATACTTTAAAGCTTTTAAGTGGTTTCCCTCCCCCTGCTTTTTATAGTATTTATGAAAAAGAGAATGATTGCCCTCTGGGACTAGATTGCTATAAAGACTTTGAAAGAGGTCTTGCAATTGCGCGCTTACAGCAAAAACCCATTTTGTTAGATTTTACGGGTTGGGCCTGTGTTAACTGTCGTAAGGTCGAAGAGAATGTTTGGTCGCAACCCGCTATTTTCAAATTGTTAAATGAAGAGGTTGTTCTCATTTCTCTCTATGTTGATGATCGAAAAGAACTGCCAACAGACCAGCAATTTAATTTTCAATATCCAGATGGACGCCTGCGGACAATCAACACCCTGGGAGAAAAGTGGGCAACTTTTCAAAGTCTCAATTTTAATATCTCGTCTCAACCTTATTATGTACTCATGAAAGCAGACGGAACTTTGTTGAATACTCCTATTCAATATACTGATGCGAAGACCTATTTGAATTGGTTAACAACTAGTTTAGAGAATAATTAGCGAAGGATACGTTTGGGTAATGCTTTGATCCTTCGTTCCATTTGTTTGGCTTTTCCAGTGTAGCGGATAATTACTTTGTACAGTTTGAAACAGATGATGAGTTGAATATTCGTCAATATGGACCAACTAATTAGGCTTTTTGAAAGATTTCATTATTTCCGTTAATTTTAACTAAATTGTTAAAAAAAAAAACATGAGTTTTAAGCCCACTATTGGTCCTGCTGCATTAATTACAGCCGCCTTTATTGGTCCTGGAACCATTACCCTTTGTATTCTTGCTGGGGTTACCCATGGGTTTAGTTTGCTATGGGCCATGTTATTGTCTACTTTGATCACCATCTTTATTCAGAATACCGCCGCGCGAATCGCTTGGACTACCCGAAAAGGTTTAGCGCAAAGTAGTTTACAGCAGACTATTCAGCCCTTGTTTAAAATATTACTTGGGGCACTTTTGATTGGAGCTATATTCATAGGGAATGCGGCCTATGAAGCGGGAAATCTCACGGGTGCTTTAATTGGTCTTAAAGGAATCTTATCAATGGAAGTGCTCACCTTTGGGGGACGCCTAGATTGGTTTCCTTTTATTTTAGGTGGTGGTGTTGGAGTATTATTGTTAGTGGGGAGTTTTCGTTTTTTAAAAAATACTTTGGTGGCCATAGTGGTCTTAATGAGTGTTTCTTTTTTGCTCACGGCAATTATGACCAAACCTGATTTGGGATTAATCATGCAAGGGCTATTGATTCCTTCCTTTAAAACAGAAGAAGTATTAACCATCGTTGGCTTATTAGGTACCACAGTAGTGCCTTATAATCTATTTTTACATGCAGCCCTAGTTGCTCAGTCCCCTAATATCCCTTTTGCAGTAATTAAGAAAGACACCTTAGTCGCAGTAGGACTAGGGGGGTTAATTTCTTTATGTATTATTATTTCTGCAGCAGCTTTAGAAGGAAGTGTGGTTAATAGCGCCCTTGATTTAGGAAAAGCGTTAGAACCTTTATATGGAACTGCAGCGCCTTTATTGTTGCAATTTGGTTTTTTTGCCGCAGGCTTAACTTCGGCTTTAACCGCACCAATGGCGGCTGCTTTTGTTGTTTCAGAGTGTTTTGACTTACCAAAAGAGGGTTGGGGTTATCGCATCACAGCTTTTGCAGTTTTAGCAATTGGAGTATATTTTACTACAACAGGGATAGTCCCAATTGAAATCATTCGCTTTGCACAAATCACTAATGGGATTTTATTACCTATTATTGGGATGCTGCTGTTATTCATGGTGAATAATAGCCAACTCATGCGTGGGGCGGTTCCTTCCAATTTGCAGAATACTTGTTTTATTTTGATTGATCTCTTTTTTATCTTTTTAGGAACGAAAAGTTTAGGATTGATTTTTTGATGAAAAGTATAGATATCAATTGTGACATGGGGGAGGGAATAGGGAACGATGCCGCTTTGATGCCCTATATTTCTTCTTGTTCCATTGCTTGCGGAGGACATTTTGGCAATGCCAAAACAATCACCTCTACTCTGGAAGATGCACAAGCGGCTGACGTAAAAGTAGGAGCACACCCCTCTTATCCAGATCAGCTTAATTTTGGGCGGAAGTCCTTGTCTATTTCCCTTCCAGATCTGCAAGATGCACTGCGAAAGCAATTGGATCTGTTCTTTAGCCTTTGTTCACACCCTAATCACATCAAGCCCCATGGTGCCCTATACAATGATTTGTTCCATGATCTAGAAAAAGCGAGGGCAGTAGTGGCTGTTTTTAGCGAATACGCAAAAGGAATAAAGCTCTTTTGTTCTCCAGGAAGTCAATTGTCTACAGCAGCCATCGAAAATGGTTTTCAAGTGGTTTTTGAAGGCTTTGGGGATCGTAATTATACCCCCCAGGGAAATTTAGTCGCAAGATCTCAAGTTGATGCAGTATTGACCCGTAAAGAAGCGATTGCCCAACAAGTTTTACGAATAGTAACGCAACAACAAGTTAATACGATAGATCATCAAACCATTCCCCTAGGGGTGCAAACCATTTGTATGCATGGAGACGGGAAGAATGTTTTGGAAAACTTACAATATTTAAAGGACTATTTAAATAAAAATGGAATCAGTGTCAAAGCCATATGAGTTGATTGTTCTTCGGCCCAATGTTTATTCCCTTCATTTTGAGGAAAAGCACCCTTATGCACTGCATCAATTGGTTCAACTTATTGTTCAAAACATTGAGGAACTCATTGAAGTGACTAACACATTTAATCGCATCAATCTCTTTAGTCCAGATAGTCTTACTCCTGCTGCCCTTATAGAACGATTAAACGAAATTGATTTTTCTTCTTGCCTAAATTTTAACCCTAGCAAAGTTTGGGAACTCCCCATTTGTTTTGATGCATCATTTACAACAGACCTACTCGATATCTTTGAGGGAGATCAAGCCAAAATAGGCGGCTATCGCAAAGCCTTTTTAGCGACAATATTTACCTTAGAATTTTATGGTTTTCTTCCTGGCTTTGGTTACCTCTCTGGCTTGCCCAAAGGCTTACATTTGGATCGAAAAAAAAACCCTGACAAATCTTTAATTTCCGGGTCAGTGGCTGTAGGTGGGGAACAAGTAGGAGTATATCCACAGAAAAGCCCTGGCGGATGGCAATGCATTGGGAATAGTCCTGTGCCATGGATCAATTTTGACCAGGAGCCACCCGTTTTTATGCAGCCAGGGGAAGGAGTCCGTTTTGTAGAGATTGATTTAAAACGACATAAAGAAATTACTGTAGCGGTAGAGATGAATGTTTATCAACCCACTAGTTTGACCCTATGATACAGTTCATTTCTTCTGGTTTTTACACCAGTATTCAAGATGCTGGCAGGCTAGGTTTTCGTCATTTAGGTGTTCCCTTATCTGGCCCAATGGATCAAACGGCTTTTGCTTTAGCGAATGCTTTATTACCTCATCCAGCAGATCAATGTGTTTTTGAATGTACCATGATTGGCCCCACCCTTAAAATAACAGAAGCAATGCGTTTTGTTCTAACTGGTGCTTCTATTGAAGCTTGGCTGGATAATCGCCCCTTAAAAATGAATAAGGTATATCAAACTACTGTTGGGAGTGAATTAAAATTGGGGAGGGTCACCCAAGGCTTACGGACTTATTTACGTTTTGAAGCAGTACTTGATTTACCACTTTATTTTGGGAGTAAATCATTTTTTACACCCATAACTAAACAACCTAGATTACAAAAGGGAGACAAGATAATGTTCCGAACCCGTCCGGAGACTTTGCGTCAAAACAATGCAAGCCTTAGGGTAGACAGTTCCTATTTAGCAGCAACAGAATTAGCAGTAGATTTTGGTCCCGACTGGGAAATGTTACCAACCCAAGCACAGGTGCAATTACTTACAGAAGTACACACTGTAGAAGCCCAAGATAGAATGGGCTACCAACTCTCTTCATCGGTGCGTTTTAATGCCCCAAAATTGCTGAGTCAATTAGTTCTTCCTGGCATGGTGCAGCTTACGCCAGGGGGCAAATTACTTGTGGCTACAGCAGATTGTCAAGTTACAGGAGGGTACTTACAAGTATTACAATTGACACCAAAGGCACTAGATGTATTAGTGCAAAAAGCAGAAGGGGAAAAACTTACTTTTCGAAATAAACCTCATTAAAGGGAACACGGAATTGAGGACCATAAACCCCTCCCTTTCCGCGAATGCCACAACTAATAACCATGGTAATCATCGCTGATGAGGGCAAGCCTAAAATGGTTTTTACCCTTTTAGAATCAAAACCTTCCATGGGACAAGTATCATAGTTATTCGCCGCCATGCTAATCATAAAATTTTGCGCAGCAAGTGCCGTACTTTTATGAGCAACAATGTCAAGATCACTTTGTAAAACTTGGCGGTACATGGGTTTTGAAATCCCCTGGATGGTGGCTAGTCCTCTTTTTAAAACCCCTAAAATCCCAAAAAAATCAGTGTAAAGGGTGGGGATAATCTTAGTGTAATAATTGTTGGCCATTTTCTCACGTTTTGTATCGCGAACTTCTTGTTGTTCAAACTGTTGTTTTAAGAAGGTAAGGTTAGCTTTTACGCGACTTTTCCATTTGTCTTTTCTCGCAACGGCCACCACAAATTGTATTGCGGTACGTGCCGCATTTTGATTGAGACAGGCTTTGGCCAGTGCTTCTTTAGTATCTTTTTGAGTCACGTGATAAAACTCCCATAATTGTAAATTACTGCTGGTGGGAGCGAGTATCGCTTGTCGAATACATTCTTTAACAACTTCTGAATCAATTGATTGATCGGGGTCGTATACCCTTACAGATCTTCTATAAGCGATGGCTTCTTGAACCGTTTTTTGGATCATTTAAATAAGGTTTAATAGTTTCTTTAACCAGTTAAAAGAAGTTGGGTAGGGAGCATATCGAACAAAAGGATCTGTCCAAGTTCCCCTTTTGATAAAAGGTTTAAAGTGGGTAAATGCATCAAAAGAATGTTGTCCGTGATAGGCGCCCATTCCACTGTGACCAACCCCTCCGAATGGGAGCCTGTCGTTCGCAAATTGAATCATGGTGTCATTTGCCACGCCGCCGCCATAAGAATAACGTTGGAACATTTCTTTGATGAATTTTTTGCGTTTTGAAAAGATATAAAACCCTAGTGGGCGTTCAAAAGAGTCGATTATTGGTTCCAGCTCACTTTCATTTGAATAAGTGAGTACTGGAAGAATAGGACCAAAGATTTCTTCTGCCATAGTAGGGTGTTGGGTGTCTTGAACTTCTAAAAGAGTAGGGCCTAAATAACGGCTTTTACTTTCGCTATCTCCCCCATAAACAAGCTCACTGCCTTTGATCAGATCAACTAGGCGGTCAAAGTGTTTTTGATGCGCAATACGACCATAACTATGCGCGGTAGAGGCATCCTCTCCATAAGCACTTTTAATTTCTTCCACCAGTGCTTTGAGTAAGGGTGCTTTTACACTTTCTTCAACTAAAATATAGTCAGGGGCAATACAAGTTTGTCCACAGTTGACATATTTTCCCCATACAATTCTTTTGGCGGTCAACTTTATTGGGGCAGATGCATCGACTATACAGGGGTTTTTCCCCCCAAGCTCAAGAATAGTAGGAGTGAGGTGTTCTGCTGCTGCCTTAGCAATGACTTTTCCAATATGGGTACTTCCTGTAAAAATGATATGATCCCATCGTAAGTCTAGTAGCTCTTTTGCAGCACTAGCATCCCCATTCACCACAGTTACATGTTCAGGATTAAAAGCTTTTGCAATTAACTCTGCCAGTAAATCTGCGGTTTTAGGGGCATGTTCAGAAGGCTTTAAAACAACAGTATTTCCTGCTGCAACGGCACCAATTAATGTGGCTAATGACAACTGAAAGGGATAATTCCAAGGACTTATTTGTAAACAAACCCCATAGGGTTCTGGTAATAAATAATCCTTAGAGGGAAAATTTAAAGCAGAGGACTTCACCCGTCTAGGTTGTGACCACTTTTCAAGGTTTTTTATCATGGCTTTTAATCCCCCATCACGACAAAATACTCGGTTAAGTAAGCCTCAAATTCTGCTTTCCCCAAATCGTGAAAAAGTGCATCTGT
>JAKMGK010000104.1 GCA_022424955.1 Flavobacteriaceae bacterium | reverse complement strand
CTGCGATAAGCGCCTACCAAAAAGCTTAGTTTTTTTATCTAGCTTTTTTTATATTTTTAAGGATAATCCAAAAACAAGGAATAAATATTTTCCTAAAAGAGATCTTGTAGGAGAAGAGTTTGTGACTCAATCCATTTAAATCGAATCTAACAAGGTTAAAAAAAATGAAAAAATCTCAAGAGAGGTTACTGAACTCCTCAATGGGGTTTAACTTTTATTCTGAAGCACCCGGATACTAATATACCCGATTGGCTGGTCTAAAGATTGAAATGATTTCGAAGGTCATTAAAGAAGCCAAAATCAGAGCAGAAAATTGCTGCTTATTCCAATGGTAAATTGGGCGCTTTACAAGCTGCCAAAATGGGGATTTTTCAAATTAAAGAGTAAAATTCCAATGAAAACTATTCCTGGGGGGTAATTTTAATATCAGCTCTAAAGATAAACTGCTTCCATTACCATGAAATTAGTTTACAAGGTTAAGTAAACTTTTAACCAGACAAAAAACAGACCACAATATTCTACGCTACTTTCCTATCTTTGCTTTAGAAAGAGAGACGATGAACACACCCTTGTTAGTCAAAGGCCTAAAAAAAATGAGCTTGTGCTTGCTCTGTTGTTTTATCGGTCCGGTAGTTGTTCACCAGGCATTTAAAAATCAGGAGCATCCCCTTTATGTTCTAGTTTTAGTCTTAGGAATTCTTTTCCTAATCACTGCCCTCTTTTACGGTTTTACGGGCATCAAAACCTTGGTCAATGGACTTTTAGGCGAACGCAAAACAAAACTTTAAAGAATCGATTGCGTGCTAGCAGTAGACCGCCTATCTTTGCGCATCATTGAATTGAACTATGATTGAAATTCGTTTTCCAGATCAGTCTGTAAGATCTTATCCTGAGGGTACTACGCCTTTTGAGGTTGCTCATAGCATCAGCGAAGGACTGGCACGTAATGTCCTCTCTGCCAAATTCAACAAGCAAATTGTAGAGGCTTCTACCCCACTTCATGAAGACGGGGAGATTCAGCTCTTTACCTGGAACGATAAAGAAGGAAAAACCGCCTTTTGGCATTCCTCTGCTCACGTTCTTGCACAAGCTCTGCTGGCGCTTTATCCTGACTGTAAACTGACAATAGGCCCTGCAATCGAAAACGGTTTTTATTACGATACAGATTTTGGAGAACACAGTCTGACTGAAAAAGACCTAATCGCCATTGAAAAGAAAATGTTGGAGTTTGCCCGTCAAAAGCTTGAGTTTAAAATGCGCCCCAGCTCAAAAGCAGAAGCCCTCGCCTACTACCAAAAACAAAATAACCCCTACAAGGTAGAACTGATTGAGAACCTTGAAGACGGTACTATTACTTTTTGCGATCATGCTGACTTTACCGACCTCTGTCGCGGGGGACATATTCCTCAAACAGGTGTTATTAAAGCCATCAAACTGACCAACGTAGCCGGTGCTTATTGGCGTGGAGACGAGACCAAACCACAATTGACACGAATTTACGGAATTTCTTTTCCCAAAAAAAAAGAGCTAACGGAATACCTTAAAAGGGCTGAAGAAGCTAAAAAACGAGACCACCGTAAACTGGGTAAAGAGTTAGATTTGTTTACCTTTTCACAAAAAGTGGGACAAGGCTTACCCCTTTGGTTGCCCAAAGGTGCTGCATTAAGAGATCGTCTGGAGAATTTTCTTAAAAAAGCACAAGCTAAAGCCGGTTACGAGCAAGTCATTTCTCCCCATATCGGAAATAAAGAGCTCTACATGACCTCTGGACATTACGAAAAATACGGAGCAGACAGTTTTCAACCAATCCACACACCTGCGGAAGGTGAAGAGTTTTTGTTAAAACCCATGAACTGCCCGCACCACTGTGAAATATACAAAGCCAAACCCTGGAGTTATCGCGACCTTCCAAAACGCTATGCTGAATTTGGTACAGTATATCGCTATGAGCAAAGTGGAGAATTGCACGGATTGACGCGTGTTCGAGGATTTACCCAAGACGATGCCCATATTTTCTGTATGCCAGAACAATTGGATGAAGAATTTAAAAAAGTAATCGATTTGGTGCTTTATGTCTTTAGCTCATTAGGCTTTAAAGATTTTACGGCTCAAGTTTCCCTCCGAGATCCTGAAAAACCAGAAAAATACATTGGATCAACCGAAAACTGGGAACTGGCTGAAGCCGCCATTTTGAATGCAACCAAAGAAAAAAATCTGGACTATGTCGTTGAAACGGGTGAAGCTGCTTTTTACGGACCAAAATTGGATTTTATGGTTAAAGACGCCCTAGGGCGCCAATGGCAATTGGGGACTATACAAGTGGACTACAACCTACCTGAACGCTTTGAATTGCAATACAAAGGCAGTGATAACGAGCTCCACAGACCGGTCATGATTCACCGTGCACCTTTTGGAAGCATGGAACGTTTTGTCGCTATTTTACTTGAACATACTGGAGGAAACTTCCCACTTTGGTTGATGCCAAATCAGGTTAAAATTTTGTGCGTTAGCGAAAAACACAAAAATTACGCTCAAAAAGTTTTAAATTTCTTAGAAAATCACGAAATTCGCGCCCTCTTAGATGATCGAAATGAGACCATTGGGAAAAAGATTCGAGAATCTGAAATAACAAAAGTTTCTTACATGATCATTATTGGAGAAAAAGAAGCTAAAGAAAACAATGTATCTTTACGCAAACATTCAGAAGGCGATTTAGGTAGTTTTAGTTTGGAAGAAGTAGTTGGAAAGTTAAATAGTGAGATTAAAAGTAGCCAAGCTGCTTTTGAAGTATAATTTTAAATAAGAGGACATAGCAATACGTAGACGAAGAACGAACCGCCCGGGAAGGGTAATTAAAGCTGACCCCCATCGCATTAATCAAAAGATTACAGCTCAAGAGGTCAGACTTGTAGGTGATAACGTGGAAGTAGGAGTATATTCACTGAGAAAGGCATTGTCCTTAGCTGAAGAAATCGGACTAGACCTAGTCGAAATATCACCGAAAGCTTCGCCTCCAGTATGTAAAATCTTAGAATATAAAAAGTTTTTATACGAGCAAAAGAAACGTGAAAAGGCACTCAAAGCAAAAACGAGTAAAATCGTAATCAAAGAAATCCGCTTTGGGCCCAATACAGACGAACACGACTATGAATTTAAAAAGAAACACGCAGAAAAGTTTCTCAAAGAGGGTGCTAAATTAAAAGCCTTCGTATTCTTCAAAGGTCGTTCGATTGTATTTAAAGAAAAAGGTCAAATCCTGTTGCTGCGTTTAGCACAAGATTTAGAAGAGCTAGGAAAAGTAGAACAAATGCCAGTATTGGAAGGGAAAAAGATGATCATCTTTATCGCTCCAAAGAAAAAATAAAAAGAGGAGTCATGCCAAAAATGAAAACAAAATCGAGTGCTAAAAAGCGTTTTAAAATCACAGGTAGTGGTAAAATAAA